>JADGRF010000155.1 GCA_017881055.1 Sandaracinaceae bacterium | reverse complement strand
AGCGACTTCGCCGCCAGCGGCTTCAAGCTGCGGCGACTGCTGATCGCTGTGATCCGCAGCGACGCGTTTCGGTACCGAAGCGCGCTGCATCCCGGGAGCGCTTGCCAATGAACCAGACCGCGCTGAAGCGTCGCCGTTTTCTGCAGGCCGTTGGCGCCACCGCGCTCAGCTACCCGTTCCTGCGTGGGTTGCCGAGCTACGCCGCCGCCAGCGATAGCGTGCCGACGTACCTCATTCTGCTGTTCACGCCCTGCGGCGTAGTTCGACACAAGTGGGGTGCGACCGATGCGCGCGGCAACAGCGTCGCCGCTCCGGGGCCGGGCCAAGCGCCCGTGTCTGTGCGCTCGTTCGCGTTTCGCGACTCGCTCGCTCCACTTGCGCCGGTACAGAAGAGCGTGATCCTGCTGGACGGGTTGAAGGTTGCGGCCGCGAACGGCTCGCACGAAGCCGGGATGGCCGCGCTCTGGACCGGCCTAACAACCTCGGGCAATCCGGCGACCGGGCCGAGCGTCGATCAGCTGATCGCCGCGCAGCTGGGGGCAGGGCGCCCGTTCAAATCAATCGAGCTGATGGTGCGCAGCTCGATCGATTTCACCGATCGCGAGGTGAAGACGCGCATGATCTATGACGCCAGCGGCGCGTACGTGGATCCGCACGACGATCCGGTCGAGGCCCGCAACACGCTGTTTCCGACGCTGCCCGGTGCCCGGATGAGCACGGCTCCCGACAAGACCGAGTTCGTGCGTCGCAAGCTCTTCACGCAGCTCAATGCGGAGCTCGGCGCCCTCCAGCCGCGGCTGTGCACCGAGGATCGGCAGCAGCTGCAAGCTCTGCAGGAGTCGTGGAACGCTCTGCAGCAACAGCTCGCGGCCGCCGCCAGCGCGTCGCAAGCCTGCTCGCCCCCCGACGCCGCGCCGAGCGGCTATCGCGCGCCTTCCATCGACTTCCCCACCAGCGCTCGGCTGCAGATGGACATCCTGGCGCTCGCGCTGGCGTGTGATCTCACGAGGGTCGCGAGCCTGCAATTCTCCACGGCCACCAGCCAAGTCACCCACAGCTGGCTCGGCGCCCAACAGACCGACACGCATCACAACTACTCACACCAGGGGCCGACCTCGCTCTATGCGCTCGGCACCGATCTCTACAACCCCGCAAACGCTGCGATGTACACCAACCTCGCTCAGCAGCTGGCCATCGACAATTGGTACGCCAAGCAAGTCGCCTATCTCGCGCAGAAGCTCGCCAGTCTGACGGGCACGGCGGGCGGCAGCTTGCTCGATCAGTCGGTGATCTGCTGGGGCAACGAGCTCGACATGGGTGCGGCCCACAACCATGACGACACACCATTCGTCTTGATCGGCGGCGCCAACGGCAAGCTCGCGACCGAGCAGTTGCTGCGTTTTCCGCTCAAGCTCGATGCCGACCCCAGCACCAGCGGTGTCGTCGACCGCACGCACAACGACCTCTTGATCACGCTGGCGCACGCCATGGGGGTGCAACTGGCGACAGTCGGAGACGCGCAGTACTGCAAAGGCCCGATCACGCAGATCCTGACCTGACAGCCAGCGCGCCGCACCTGCCGTTCCAAGGTTGCAATGTGCGATACTCGAACGACGCATGGGTCGCAGCCCCGACGATGAAACTGGAGCGACGAGCGCGGTCACGCTCGTCGATGGACGCTATCGTGTGACCAAGCGCCTGGCCCACGGCGCCGTGGGCGAGGTGTATGCGGCGACCGACGAGTCGACGGGGCGGGTCGTCGCGGTCAAGCGCATGCTGCCCAAAGTGCTGGGCAACGCCAGCGCGCGAACGTACTTCACGCGCGAATACCACGCGCTCGCGGAGCTGCGGCACCCGCGCATCATCGAAGTCTACGACTACGGCATCGACGCGGGCGTGCCGTATTACACGATGGAGTTGCTCGACGGGCAGGACCTCGGCGCGCTCGCACCGCTGCCGGTCAAGGCCGCGTGTTTCTATCTGCGCGACGTGGCCTCTTCGCTGGCGTTGCTGCACGCGCGCAGGCTGCTGCATCGAGACGTGAGCCCGCGCAACGTGCGCAAGACCGGCGATGGTCATTGCAAGCTGATCGACTTCGGCACGATGGTGGCTTTCGGCGTTCCACCGAACATCGCGGGCACGCCTCCGTATCTCCCGCCCGAGGCGCTGCGCGTCAGGTCGCTCGACCAGCGCAGCGACCTGTACTCGCTAGGTGCGCTCGCGTATTTTCTACTGACCGGCAAGAGTGGCTACACGGCGGCGAGGTTCGAGGATCTGCCTGCCGCGTATCGTCAACCGCTGGTGCGCCCCAGCCGTTATGCGCCCGACATCCCGGCCGCGCTCGACGAGCTCGTGCTATCGCTCATGCGCCTCGACACGTCGCAGCGTCCGCGCAATGCAGCCGAGGTAATCGAGCTGCTGAACGCCATCGGTGAGTTGCCAGATGACACGTCACCCGATATCGCGCAGAGCTTCCTCATCAGCTCGCACCTCGTGGGCCGAGATCACGAACAGGCCGAGCTCGAGCGCCGGCTCGAGCGCGGGCTCGCCGGCCATGGCTCCGCGCTGCTCATCTGCGGTGAACAAGGCACAGGTAAGAGTCGCTTGCTCGCGGAGTCCGTCCGTCTCGCGCAGACCCACGGCTTCGTCACCGTGCAGGCTGTGGCACGCGGGCAACGCGGCACGGAGACCCTCAGCGACGAGCTCGTCCGCGCGCTCGAGCTCTGCGCGCCCGAAGAAGCAGCGAACACGCTCGGTGCGCGGACCTCGCTCGCCGATGCGCTAGCGCCGAAAGACGCGCCGGCAGCCAAGGCGCCCGCCGGCGAAGCACGCGCGCGCCGGCAAACGGCGCTCACGCAGTGGTTCTGCGAGGTGGCTCGCCGCCGGCCGCTGCTGGTTGCGATCGACGACTTGGAGCGCGCGGACGAGCTCTCTCTGGCGTTCATCGCCGCGCTCGCGCACGAAAGCCGAGGGCTGCCTCTCGTGATCGTCGCGACGCGCGACCGGGACACGACTGACAGTGCGTTCTCGGCGCTGGCTGCGCTGCAGCAGACGGCGGGCAAGCTCACGATTTCGGTGCTCGGCAAGCAGCACGTCGCGGCGCTGGTTTCGTCGCTCTTCGGCGACGTGCCGAACGTCGAACGCGTGGGCGATTGGTTGTATCGCGTGGCGCACGGCAACCCCGCGCTCACGCTCGAGCTCGCGGAGCACTTGCTGGTACGCGGCGTCGTGCGATATCGCGAAGGCAGCTGGGTGTTGCCGAGCGAGGAGATCGTCGAGGCCGTACCCGAAGATCTCACGCAGACACTTGGCCTGCGCCTCCTGCGTTTGCGGCCGGCAGCGCGCGCGCTCGCCGAGCTGATGAGCGTGCGTCGTGGCGGTCTTGCGCTCGCGCTCGCGGCCGCTGTCGGCGAGAGCGAGCTGAGTGAGCTGCTGGCGTCCGTCGACGAGCTGGCTCGCGAGGGCATCGTCGAGCTTGCAGGTCAGGAGTACGTGTTCGCGCAGCAGGCGATGCGCGATGCGGTGCGCCGAAGCTTGACCCCCGAGCGCGAAGCCCTGCTGCACGAGCACTTGGCGCGCGCGCTGCTTCGTGAGCCGAGCCGTGATGCACGCCTCGAAGCCGGCTGGCATCTGGTGCACACGCGCGATGAGCTTCGGGGCGCGGAGCTGCTTGCGACAGTCGGCCCGGAGCTCGTGAAGGACGGACTCAACACCGCCAGCGCGATTCCGGCGATCGAGAAGGCGTTGGCCGTGTACGAACGGCATGGGCGACCGCTTGCCGAGCGCTTGCGCCTGCGCTCGCTGCTCGTCATGTCCGCCTATCTGCTCGACTACCGCCTGGGCCAACGCTACGGCGAAGAAACCGTCGCTCAGCTCTACGCGTGCTCGGGGCTCGCCATGGCCGATCGTTGGCGACCTCGTCTGGGCGGGCAGCTGGCACTGCTTTGCGCCATGGTCGTGACCAGCGTCAAGCGCTGGTTCGTGCGTGCGCGCGATCGGGCTCCGAGCCCGTTGACTGCGCTGGTCTACTTCTCGCGCAGCGTCATGGGCCTCCTAGGCGTGCGTGCGACGGCGCTCGACGGCCCCGGGACCGCCGCGCTCTTCGAACGCATGGCGTCCGTCGGCAGCTTCCCGCCGCCGCTCGTCACACGCGCCGTGTACCTCGCTTCGAGAGTGTTCTCGCTGCAGCCCTTGGGTCGTCAAGGCGAGCTGCACGGAGCGATTGCGCAAGCGCTAGACACGCTGCAGAACCGTGGCACATGGTTGATGCAAGAAACGGAGCGACAGGACTTGCTCGTCGGCCTACTGCTGAGCGACGGCATCGACGAATGCTATCGCGAGCGCTCGCAGGCGCTCGAGCGCGCAGCGCGTTTGGACGGGCTTGGCACGGAGCGCGCCGCCGCCGGAGCCGCGCGCGTCCGCATGATGTACCACACGATCCGGGGCGAGACCGAGCTCGCCGATCGCGAGCGTCGGGCGCTCGAGCTACACGGCATCCAAGGCGGCACGACGTGGCAGGTCGAGTGGTTCGCCGTGCCGATGGAAGGCCTGTACGGTGCACTGCACGGTGACCTGCTCGCCGCGCGCCGCTCGCTCGACAAGCTCGACGCGATGCTCAGCTACGTGCCGTCGCTCGAAGGGCACCGCGACGCCGTGCGCATCGGCTATCACTACCGTCGCGGAGATCATGAACGCGCCGTCGAGCTCGGCGAAGCCTTCATGACGCGGCACGCGCCGCGCACGATGATCGGTTGGGGGCCTACCTACGGCATGATCGCGATGTCGATGGTCGAGCACGGACTGGCACAGCGCGCGCTCGAAGTGTGCGAACACGCGCTGTCGGCCCTCACGAGCGAGGATCTCCCCTACTTCGCCACGTATGCATGGGTGATGGCAGCGCAAGCCGCGGCGCACGCTGCGCTGGGCGACGCGGAGCGCGCGGAGTCGATCATGCGCGCCATCGCCACGCGCTTGTCGGACGCCGGCGAGCATGCGGCCGTCGCACTGCTCCACGAGACGCGCGCGCGAATCGCCTGGCGCCTCGGCGATCGCGACGGCCTGCGACACGCGGTGGCGAACATGCGGCAAGCGGCGCTCGCGTCCGGCAGCGCGTCGCTCGTAGCGATTGCCGCAGGGCTGGCCCAGCTACGCGGGGGGCAGACACACAGCCCGCTGCCACAGGCGTCGCGCGCCACCTTGCGAGGCGGGAAGATTGCAGCGTCGAGCGAGGAACGCGAAGAGACTGCAGTCACGGCTTTCCTACTTGGCAAGAGTCCGACCGAGCGTGCGCATCACGCGCTACGTATGCTGGCTCAGGCCGCGCGCACCGCACGAGGTTTTCTCTACACGCGCAGCGCAGGCAAGCTGGTGCTCGAAGCGGCGCTGGATGACGCAGAACCGCACGAGCCGCTCGAACGAGCTCTCGTCCAGCTCCTCCAACAGCGCTCGGGCGCGGGGCAGTACGTGATCGAGATCGACGACCCCGAAGGGCCCGAGCAGCCGCCACGGAAGCCCGCGCGCTTTCACGTCCTAGCCTTGGCGAGCGAAGCCGGCGGGGAGTGCATCGCCGTCGCGGCATTGCGTGAAGGGACCGAGCCGGTCGCCCGCATGCGCATCGCGCTGCTCGATGAAGTCGGCCACGTGCTCGGCGTGGCGCACGGCGCCGAGCACGCGCTCGTGCCTGCACCGACTGAGCACTGAACGAACCCGTGGACTTCCGCTCACGCGCAGGGCGTGTTCACCATGGACACGCAGCGATGAGGGCGTCCGCCGGGGCCTGTGGCGGCCATGAGCACAGCGGAGGAGATCGCCGGGGCTCGTCGGCGTCTCTCGGCCGTGCTGCGCGAGCGGCTTTCCCAGGTGCGACCTGCAGGTGGGGCCGCGAGTGCTCGCAGCCGCTTCGTGCTAGAGTTCGCCGACGCATCGGTCGGACATGAGGCAACGGTTGCGCAAGTACTTCGACTACGACGACAGCGTAATCCCGAGTCACTTCCCGCGGCTGCTGGTCGAGGTCGCCGCTGAGCAGTGTGCCGACCGCTCCGGGCTACTCGATCAAACGGGCATCACCGAAACGATGCTGGAGAGCCCGGATGCGCGCATCTCGCTCCGGCGCTACGCCCGGCTGTGCCGCAATGCGCTCCGACTCACCGCCAATCCGGGCCTGGGGATCGATCTCGGCCGGCGCGTGCAGCTGTCGAACCTCGGAATGCTCGGGCTGGTCGCGATGAGCAGCCCGGACATCAAGACTGCGCTCGAGCTCGGCTTGCGCTACTACCGAACGCTGGCGCCCTTCTGGGAACTTTCTCTAGAGGAAAAAGGCGAAACGGTGGTTGTGAAGGTTCGCGAAGCGGTTCCGCTGGCAGCGCAGCACATCTTTGCGACGGAGATCCTCGTCGTCAGCTGGATTAGCCTCGGACGAACACTCATCGGAGGCGACAAGCAGCTGCTCGGGCTCGATCTCGAGTACCCCAAGCCGCCACACTGGCGCCGGTACGCCGAGTTCGCGAACGCGCCAGTGCGATTCGGCCGTCCGGTGACGCAGGTTGTGTTGGACGCGGCTGCGCTGAAGCAAAGGCTAACGTCGTGGGATCCGGCTACGCTGCGCGCTGCCGAACGTCAGTGCGCAGCGGAGCTCTCGGCGGTGGGTTCCGCCGAAGGCCTCCTGGGAAGTGTCCGTACCGCGCTCGAAGCGTCGCCCGGAAGCTACCCGGGCTTGGGCGAGCTCGCACGCTCGCTTCGAACGAGCGTGCGAACGTTGCGCCGCGGCCTCGTCGACATGGGGACGTCGTACCAATCCTTGGTGGACATCGCGCGCTGCAAACACGCGACGGAGCTCTTGGTTGGCACGGATCTGAGCATCAACGAGATCGCGGAACAGCTCGGATTCTCGGAGGGCCGAGCACTGCGCCGCGCGTTCAAGCGCTGGACCGGTTGGACGGCGACGACGTACCGACAAGAGAAACGCGCCATCGGCGGATCAGAAGCCTAGTCCCAGAACGCCGCAGCGCGTCAACCGGCGTCCGCACCGTCGCCCGCACCGGCCGTACCGCTGGATAGCCCGCAAACTCCCAGCATGACGCTCATGATAGTGAGGTGGGTGCAGGCAGCGCCTCCGGCGCACTCCGTGGCGGTCTTACAGAGGTGCGTCTGCGCTGCCGGACAGGCTGTTCCGGTCACGCAGCCCGTGGACATCGTCGCCATGTTCCCGCAGCAGATTTGGCCGGTATCGCACATCTCGCTGCCGAGGCACGTGATGCCTACCTCGGAGGTACCTCCACCGACGCCGCCCTTACCGCTGCTTCCGCTTCCGGCACCGCCCGAGCCCGCTGCCGAATTGCCTGCGCTGCCGCCGGGTTTATTGGACGAGCTGCCGCAACCAGCCGCGATCACGGCGCTAACAAGGATGACGACCAACGAGACAGTATTCTTCTGCATGGAAACCTCTTCTTGCTTCGAAATCATCGACACCCGTGCGGGTGTCAGCGTGTATGGATGAAGTACACTAGCATGGCGATCACACCGATGCCGTTGGCCGTCATCGCGGCGATGTTGGTGGGGTAGCGTCGATCTCTGTGGCGCAGAATCGCCACGACGTGATTCACCGTGAACGCCAACGAGAGTACGAAGAGACCCGGCAGGAGAAAAGGCTCGACGCCTTTGTTGCTCCAGAGCACTCCGACGAGCATCACGACGCCTCCCAAGTTCCAGATGGCAATTTCGTTCTGCCATCCTTTGTTGGCGCCCCAGCACGACAGGTTAGACGTGCGCTTCTGGTCGACCGACAACGCCAGTCCTGCGACGACGAAGCCCACTAACCACGAGATCACCAGGTTTCTTGCATTGAAATCCCACATCGTTCTCTCCCATTTACAGCGCTGGCTGAGCTAGTTGCTTTGCAGATGCGTGACCATGCAGTTCTTGGTGCACATGTTGTTCTCGACGGCCTTGCCGTTGGCAAGGTCGGTGACCCAATCGTTCAGCCGAACGCCGTTCTCCTCGTACTGGTAGTACGACGGCTGGTTCAGGATGATGTGCGCCGTGCCCGACGCGACGTAGTACCGAAACCGCGTCGTTTGCTTCGAGATGTTGGCGAGAGACGCCATCGCTTTGTCGTGCCAATCGTCCATGTTGCCGCCGTGAATGGCGTACGTGAACGATTCGAGCGTGTCGTACGACGTGCCGAACTCGGCCGTGATGCCGTCGGGGAAATACTTATCTCCGGCGACGATGCTGAAGTCCCAGTTCAGGTCTCCCGGAGCTGCGTTTTTAATCGCTGGAATGAACGTCGGGCGGTTTGGATATACGCCCCAGTTGGTCGTGTACGTCATCTGGGCCTCGGGCGTCGTCACGCCGAATGACGAGTCCATGAAGAGCACCCAGTTCTTGACGTCTTTGTAGTGATCACGGAGGTACGTGTAGTGCATCTGCGCAGCGTCACCACCGCCGCTGCTTCCAGAGACGAAGATCCGCTCGGGATTGGCGAAGCTCTTGTAGATCCATTCTCGAACGGCGGTGACGTTCACGAAGCCCTTGTGCTTGATCGTGATCGCCGGTGACCCGTTCAATGCCGGGTAGTCCTGGACGCTGTTACCCCATTCGAAGTCGGCCGTGCACTCGGGGACGTACACTATGTTCCAATCCTTGAAGGGATTCTTCGGGTTCGACAGATCGAAGATGCCGGGCGTCGTCGCGAGCGCCGCCTCATCGACGTTCACTTCAGGCACGAAGTTGGGCGCGCCGACCCGACAGAGATCGGCGTTGTAGCAGAAGCCGCCGAACGCAAAGTAGATGAGGACCTTGTCGACCGTGCCGGGATGCACGAAGAACGAGTAGGGCGCACCCCGACCGCAGGTGGTCTCGCCCCCCGTCTTGATCCTCGTCCAGGTCCCGGTCAGCGCTGCACACTTGCCGTCGACGAGGAACTTTCCGGCGGGGCATGAGCCGGGGCCGGCGTCGTCGTTCGGTTGCGTGTCAGAGGCACAGCCACCGAGCACGAGGGCGCTCCCAATGAGCAGCCAATGGATGCGACGCATACTGAGATCCTTCGGTTGTCGCGGCGCGAGTCGTTGCGCCAGCGGGTTTCAACCTACGGTCTCCGTGCCACACGGTCGAGGACCGCGGCGGCCAACGCGTGTGACCTCTGGTCCCACCACATGGATGCTCCCCAGCTACACGCGCCCATGAGTGAGTCGATCATGGTGCTGGAAACACAGCGCGGCGGCCACAGGCCCTCCCTGTCAGTGATGTCGTCGTTCTGTGTCAGTTGCCACGGCGAGCGCAAGGGCCGTCGCAAGAGATAGAAAGCAGATCAGCCACTTCGTGAGTGCCGCACCGCTACCGATCAAGACATTCGCTTCGCAAGCGTTCGAGCAGCATCACTTGTCACACAAGCCCATGCCTGCTGCGACGGGCGACGAGCCCTCGTCGACGAGCTTGGCATCCCACGTGCCCGTGCCGCCGATCTTCGAGTCGGGAGGGAAGATGACTCCCGTCATCGGTGTCTCTTTCGCTGCCCACTTACCTTCGTTGAACTTCGACTGGGCGCGATCGTACTTGGCGGGCGCAGTGCCTTCGAAGCGGTAGAGCACGGTCGCGACGTCGTAGCAACCGTTGTGCAAGAGGCCTTTGAACTCTCCTGTCGAGCAATCCAGCTCGCCCGCGAAATCAATCTCGAAGCGCACGGCGACGGCGAAGGGATTGGCGACGCTGGCGTCGGTCTTCGGCGCGTTGGGATCGGAGAACGGGTTGGCGAAGCCGCGGATCTTGCCGCCCTTCACGCTGAAGTCGGCGCAGAACTCGGAGCTCGTGCACGGCGCGGAGGTCTTCTCGAGCCAGAACTCGAGGCCTGGTCGACCCATCGACGCGACCGCCTCGATCGTCAACGGAAACGAGCCGTTTCCCCATGCGGCCGAGTTGTACACGCCGTCGAACGAGCCAACATAGTGTCCGGGCGCGCAGCCGTTCGCGCCTGTGCCCCCGCCTGTGCCGCCGGGCGCCGGTGGCGCACTGCTCGTCGTGTTGCCGAAGTCGCCATTGCCCGCGGCTGCGGTCCCGCCTGCTGCACCGCTCGTACCGGCGCTACCGAGCGTTGGGTGGCGCGTCGAGCCTGTGTCGGCACTGCATGCAACCAGAGGACCGATGGCGAGCAGGAAACCAATGTGCAAGAGCGCCCGGCTCGCGCCGACGAGACTCGACTTGATGCTGGTTGCGAAATGCATGACGGCTCCTTCTTCGCGTGAACTACTGCGCCAACGCTGTCAAGCTAAATCTCTGGCCAAAACGGGTCGAGGACCGCGCCGGTCAAAACGTGTGACCCGCTCGGCCGGCCCGTCCAAGCGCGCGCCTTCCCTCGTCACGCGAGAGCTCAACACCAGCCGCCGTCTGCAGTGCCGGCGTCCACGCCACCATCCTCCTCCTGGCTCGGAGCTCCGCACAGGACCTCGAAGCGTATGTCGACGTGCGCCGGGATGTAACCGCAATCGCAGCACGCGCCCGCGGGCGCGTGGCTGGCTTCGATGGTGAAGCTTTGTTCCGCGACCTGCACCTGCCTGACGACCACGGCAATTTGGTAGGTTCCGGCACGCAGAGTGCTGACGCAGCTGTCGAACGATGAGGTCGCGGTGCAGTTGACGCCGTTGCCCGTGACGTGAGCGGTCCAGTGATCGACCGGCGTTCCGGAAAGGCCGCCGACCTGGATGGTCACCGGTTGCTCGCAGGCTCCGCACGCCACCTGGCAGGGCGAGCCGCCGTCGACTTTGTGGCTCGCATCTGGCGCGCCGCTGTCGGGCTCGGGGCCCGAGTCGGCCGTGGGGTGCGAGCTGTGCTTGGGGCTGCAACCGAGCAGGGCCACGGTCACGAGCAGGCCTGTTAGGTAAGCAGATCGGTTCACGTTCATCTCCTGAGCAAAGCGCTGCCCGACATTGCCGGCTGCGTACATGCGGCTGGGCCGTGGTTGCATGAAGCAACACGCGCGCCAAGAGCTTGGCTGTCGCAAGACCGCGCGGGACGGCCGTCGTGCACGCGTAGGCTCGCCGTGGTCCTCCAAACCGATTGGCGGGGCGTGCCACTCTGTGCCAGCCGGTGCTCCCGAGTGGAAGGTGCTGCAACGCGAAGCCGCTGCGCGCGCGGCCCCAGGCGGCAGCACCGGAAACGGTGCAGCAGACGGTCGTGCTGCTGGGAAAGTCCGAGGGCCGCAGCCGGATACCCTCGACTAGCGGGTAGCGCCCACGAACTCAGCTCGGGTCGGCAGGCGTGGGCTCGGGCGAGATCACCGGTTCGTCGACGTAGAGCAACAGCACTCCGCCCGCCAAGAGCAGCACCGCAATCGAGAGAATCGAGAGCCGCGGGCTGCCGGTCAAGAGGCCGACCAGGCCCATCAGTACGGGACCGATCACGGCCGAGAAGCGTCCCAGCATGTTGTAGAAGCCGAAGAACTCGCCGGATTCGTCAGCTGGAATGAGCCGGCTGTACAGCGAGCGGCTGAGCGCTTGCACGCCGCCTTGCACCAGGCCCACGAGCACGGCCAGCACGTAGAAGTCGCGCGTGGTGTGCATCGAGTAGCCGAGCACGGTGATCAGCACGTACACGCCGACACCGAGCACGATCGCACGCTTGGTGCCGATCTTCGACGCCATCTTCGCGAACGCGAGCGTGGTGGGAAAGCCGATCAGGTTCACGATCAAGAGCGCGGTCATCAGGCTGGAGGTCGGCAGGCCGAGCGACATGCCGTAGTCCACGGCCATGCGCTGAATGGTGTCGATGCCGTCGATGTAGAGCCAGTACGCGATCAGAAAGAGCGAGACCGTGCGCATGGTACGCACGCGGCGCAGCGTGACGAGCGTCTGCTTGATGGCGCGGCCGAGGGCAGAGCCGGCGGCCTGCGGTCTCGCACCTTCGCCGCGCTCGTGCACGCGAAAGATCAACGGCAGCGTGAATACGGCCCACCACACGGCGACGGTGGCGAACGACGCACGCACACCGGCTGAGCCATCGGCCAGGCCGAACAGCTCGGGCTGGAGGTACATGAGCACGTTGATCGCGAACAGAATGCCGCCGCCGAGATAGCCGAGGCCGTAGCCGAGCGAGGAAATGCGATCGCTCTCGGCCGGTGTCGCGACGCTGACGAGCAGCGCGTCGTAGAACACCAGGCTGCCGGAAAAACCGAGGCTCGCTAGTACGTAATAGATCGATGCGCTGGGCCAGCCGCCCTGACCGACCAGCGCTAGCGCGAACGTGGCGATGCAGCCGAGAGCGGCAAAGCCAACGAGCCACTTCTTCTTGCCGTGGCTCTCGTCGGCGTAGGCGCCGAGCACGGGCGCGATCACGGCGACCACCAAGCTCGCCAGCGAGTTGGCCAGGCCCAAGTACCAGGTGCTGTGCACCACGTCGGCACCTGCGCTCCAATACTTCTTGAAGAAGAGCGGGAAGAAGCCGGCCATGACCGTGGTGGCGAACGCGGAGTTGCCCCAGTCGTAGAGCGCCCAAGCGAAGGCTTGGCGACGGCGTTCGGGGGATTCCGTCATGATTCCGTCATGGCGGCACGCGGTCTTCAGCTCGGGTCGAGCGGCGAGGGCGGCGCGAGCGGCGCGAGCGGCGCTGACGCGGACGCCGGGCCGAAGGCATCGTGCGCGGCGGGCAGCTGGGTGTTGTCAGCTGCAGTGCTTGCCTCGCTGGGCGCGACACGCTTGCCGAACGCGGCCTGTGCGGTCACGGCCACCACGACGACCACGGTGGCGAGGCTCATGGCCGCGAAGTGCTCGTCGTTCCAGTCGAGCTGCGCGTAGATGAAGCAGGTGAACGCGGCCAGCGCGGAGGCCAGCACGCCGGGCAGCTTGCGTCGCTCCCAGAGCAGGCCGTATGTGAGCAGAAAGCCGTAGTAGTAGCAGGTGAGCTCGGCGGCGATCACGATCAGGCCTACACCGAGGCAGGCTGCGGCCCACTCTTCCTCTTCGCGGTCGGCGGCGCGCGCCAGCATGAACATGAACAGGATGATCAGCGCGTAGTAGAACGGAGCGCGCGTCTTGTAGAAGTGTTGCTTGGCGTCTTTCCAGTCCTGGAACGGGTCCGCGCGCTTGTCGTTGCGCATGAGGCGCGCGCGTGTGCTGAAGTCGTAGCCCATCAACGTCTTCAGGCCCATGTTGTTGGTGAGCGCGGTCGACAGGTGCTTCTTGCTGTTCTGGGCGAACTCGGGCCAGGCATCGAGGCCGCCGGTGGCCCAGCTCGAGGCGGGGATCAACACGAGCAGCGCGGCGATGCAGCCGCCGGCGAAGAACATGTGCGAGCGCGACAAGAAGATGCGGCGCTCGCGGTACATCGCATGCAGCGCCTTCAGAATGATCGTGGCTACGACGAAGCCGGGGAAGATGCGAAGCAGCGCGCCGTAGGTGAGCGCTGCGCCGCCCAGGAACATTCTCTTCTTACGCAGAAAGCAGATGCCGACGACGAGCCAGAGAATCCAATCGTAGCGAAGGAACGAGCCGCCGTTCCAGTAGAAGCGCGCGGGGAAGTTGCAACCCCAGTACACGAGTGCGACGGCGGTCGAGCGCCAACCGAACGCCCAGAGCACGGCCAGCCACATGGCCACCAGATACCCGGAGTCGATCAGACCCAGCTTGACGATCGTGTCCCACGACGTGAGCTTGGCTCGATCCGCGAGGTAGCGCGCCGCGATCGCCCAGACCGGCGTGCCGTTGTAGCCGTGATCCTGCTGCGATTCATCCCAGCGATCCTGCGAGAAGCGCCCGCGGAAAAACCGGATGTCCGTCTTGAACTGCTGCCAGCGCGCGGGCGTGAAGTGCGACAGGCAGATGTTCGGATCCTTGAGGATCGCCGCGGTCGTGCCGAGCTCGTTGTCGCTCTCGATGCGCCGCATCTTGCGCGCCTTGACCTTGGAGGTGAGGCCATCTTGGACGTCGGCCGTTCCCGTGCACTGGTACAAGTGTGCGTAGCGCAGCTCGGGGCCGTACTTGGCGCCGACGATGTAGTGGTAGTGCTCCCAGATGTGAATGTAGTGGTCGAAGTGGTAGTGGCCGAAGTTCCACCACGCGACCATCGACAAGATGCCGACGATCGCGAGCACGGAGTCGAACAGGCGCGGGCCACCACCGCGTACGGCGCCGCCTTCGGCGCGCCCAGACCGCACGAACAGTGCGATCAGCGCCAGCCCGCAGAGCATGAAGATGCCTGCGGTGTAGAACCACGCAGGATAGCTGCCGCGCTGCGTCGCGAACGGAAGAGTGGCGGGCGTCTTCAGCGCGATGTAGCCGAGCGCGAGGCTGGCCAGAGCGATGAGCACGACAGCGCCCGCGATCACGACTTGCACGATCGCGCTGCGCAAGCGCGCCTCGCGCAGCGGTGCAAACCACGCGCACGCGAGCAACAGCGTCGCCACGAGCGCGAGCCAGCCCTTGATCGCGACCATGCCGTCGTTGTCGATCGCGTCCCAGCCGTACTTCTTCGGTGGCAAGATCAGCGCGGGCGGGAATGCCTTCGAGAGCTTGCAGAAGGCCTGCACCTCGGAGACCGAGTAGTAGCTGTCGCCGCCGCGCGGCGTGACGCGCAGGTAACGCGCGGTCGCCGGCTTCGGCAGCGCAAAGCTGCGCGTGCGCAGGCCTTGGCCCCAGTCGGCGACCGGCGCGATCCAGACTGATTGGTACAACACGCCATCGAGCGAGCCTTCGATCGTGTACTGGTCGTTGTTGTCGCCCTGCAGCACGAGTGCGCGCAGCTCGCGCGGCGCACCGAAATCGAAGACCAGGTGCGAGTGCGTGTTGGCGAGCACGATGCCGTCGGGCGAGTTCCAAGCCACGCCTTCCACCGCGAGCCGGCCGTCCTTGACGTGCGGCTGAAAGCCGCTGCTGACGCCGTTGGCCGTCAGGGTGCTGCTCGTGATCAGGTTCGCAGCCGTTGGGCAGGGCGCGAGGTCGGCAACCGTGGACCCCGTGGCGCCGGCTTCTGCGGCAACGTTGGGTTTGATCGTGCCGGCTTCCGCCGGCGGCGGCGCGGGAACCTGAGCGCTTGCCAGCGACGGGGCGAGTGAAACCGCCAGCAGCGCGAACGCCACGAGCGCCACGAGCGCCACGAGCGCACCGAAAAGCCTCGGAAACGAGCACGCGCGTGCCACGTCATCAATCACGCGCGCCACGGGCGCTGCGCGGAAACCGCCGTCGCGAAAAGCCTCTGGCACTGCTCGACTCACTGTTCTTCCTGCGCGGGCGGCCACCCGCCCCCTGCCGACTGCGGCGCATACTACACCGAGACTTGCGCCGGTCGACCTTGGCTTCGGTACCAGGTCGTGAAAAGTCGCTATACTGCGCCCCGCAATGCCGCCCGGCGAGGACGAATGGAAGAACGTCGCCCCGAGCCCCGCCGCGCGAGTGCCGCGCCCCGGGCGTTCTGGCGCGCGGACGTCGGTCGTGCTGTCTGCGTTCGGATTCCCCGTGCGCTTCGGCTTCGCGCTGTGGTTGATCGACGCCGTCTTGCTGTTTCTAGGTAAGCCGACGCACCTGCAGGCCACGCTCACGGGTCTACTCGCGGGCCTGTTCTTCATGCTCGGCGTATGCGCGCTGGTTGGGATGCTGCTTGCCGGTGTGGCTTGGCTCGCTGCTACGCCCGCGGCACCGCGCCGCTTGCCCTCGCGCTTCGCACGCGCCCTCGCCTTCCTTGAAGAGGGCACGCCGGATGAGCTGCTGTTGCGCTCCGGTGCGCTCTTGGCCGTGCCGCCGCTGCTGGGCGTGTACGCGCTCGGCTCGTTCTTCCTCGGCCAGCGCTTGATCCTCGGCATGGCGCGCCCCGAGTTCGCGGCGCTCGCGCTGCTGGCGCTGCACTTGGTGCTGTCGGTGGTCGTGCTGGTGCTGTTTCCGGCGTTCGCGAGCCTCGGTAGTTGGCTGGCGCTCGGCCTATCACGCATTCCGGTGCTTGGTCCGCGCCTGTTCGCTGGACCGCTGCAGCATGCACGCTGGCTGGTCGCCTCGGGCGTGCTTATCGGCGCAGGTTTCGTCGCGCTGTATCGCGAGCCGCTGTCGTTCTTGCCCTGGCACGATCTCCTGCAGCTGATGGCGGCGGCGCTGTTTGCGCTGCTGCTCGGCGGGCTGCGTAGTCACGCACCGGTCGTGCTGAGCAACGCCGTGCGCGCCGTCGGCTTGATGCTCACGCTGGTCGCCGCGGTGGCAGGCTTTTCGCTCACGCCGCAGCAGATGTTCGCGCGCCGGATCGCCGAGCAGGGCTTGCTCAGCGGTCGGATCGGCCACGCTGCGCTGATGAGCCTGCTCGACACCGATCACGACGGCTACTTGCCGATCCTCGGCGGCGGTGACTGCGCCCCGCTCGATCCATCACGCAACCCGGGCGCGATCGACATCCCGAACAACCAGATCGACGAAGACTGCGACGGCCGCGATCTCGATGCGAAGACGTTGCCTCGGCTCGGCGCGTACGACTACCCGGTGCGCGCGGACGTGCCCAAGCGCCCGACCATCGTGCTGCTCACGATCGACGCGTTCGCGGCCTCGCACATGCAGGCGTTCGGCGAGAAGCGCGCGCTCACCCCGAACCTCGACGCGTTCGCGAAGCGGTCCGTGCTGTTCAAGCACTGCTTCTCGCAGGGCCCGTCCACCCGCCTGTCGTTCCCCGCGATCTTCAGCTCGCGCTGGGACAGCCAGATCAAGACCAAGCTCACGGGCAAGCACCCGTATCCGATCGACTCGTCCGAGGTGATGCTCGCGAAGGCCATGCGCAACGCGGGCTACGACACGGTCGCCGTGATGTCAGACTCGTACTTCAGTCGTTCGCACTGGGTCGGACTCACCAACGGCTTCGTGCGCACGGTCGAGAGCCCGTTCAGCGATCAACCGACCTTGCCGCACGACGGCCCGCGCGTGACCGAAGCGGCCGTGGCCGAGCTCACGCGCGAGCGCACGCAGCCGCTCTTCATGTGGGTGCACTATTACGACGCGCACTCGCCGCACACGCAGCCCGAAGGCGTGCCCGTCTACGGCACCACGCACCGCGATCTCTACGACGCCGAGCTGACGTTCGTGGACCGTGAGGTCGGCAAGCTGCTCGCGAAGATCGACGAAACCACGCACGGCGAAGCGCTGATCGTGATCACCGGTGACCACGGCATCGCTTTCGATGCGCCGCGTCACGAGACCTTCAACTACGGCTACGATCTATCCACGGCGGTGCTGCACGTGCCGCTGATCGTGCACGCGCCGTTTCTCGCGCCCCACGCGGTCGAAGGCCTCGCCTCCACCATGGATGTCACGCCCACGCTCGTGAACCTCTTGCGTCTGAAGGGGCCGTTTCCCTTCGAAGGCGACAGCCTGGTGCCTGAGCTGCTCGACGGCAAGCGCTCGCGCCCGCAGGTGCTGTTTCACGAGATGTTCCTCCAGGAGCGCCTGTGGAAGCTGGAGGAGCCGCTCGAGCGCTGCAGCCTGCGCACCGAGCGCTTCAACCTGATTCACGATCGCAAGGGCGGCTTCTTCGAGCTGTACGACTGGCGAAACGACTACTTCGAGAAGCACGACCTCTCGCTCGATCCAGCCTACGAAGACACGCTGCGCCAGCTGCGCCAGGAGCTACTGCTGTTCACGTACGTCACGCGCCGCGACGCGCCGAAGCCGGCTGCGCCACCAACTCCCGTCGCGCGTCCGCCGGTTGCAGCTGCCATCGCTGCGGTGCATGCGGCTGCGCCAGCGCCCGCCGCTCCCGTACACGCGCCGAGCGACGAGCCATGACCGCTCTGCTCGCCGGGCGTCGTACGCCCACGGCGCTTGCGCTGTTCTTGATCGTGAGCGGCGCGGTGCTGCTCACGCGCGGCACACCCTCGTGGTGGCTCGGTGCGTCGTTCTTGCTCGGTGCGTCGTTCACGCTCTGGCACGCCTACCGCGAGCTGTTCCGTGCGGCGCACGCGCGCCTGTCCGTGCCGCGCCGCTGGCTCGGCGTCGACTTCGTACCAGCCACGCTGCTGCTCGATCTGCTCTACGTCGGCAGCATCGTCGCCGTGGCCACGCTGATGATGCGCGATGTGCTCACAGGAGCGCGACCGACCAGCCACGACCACACCGTGCACTTCTTCAAGGCGTGGCAGCTGCACGAGCACTTCCTCCCGCACGGACGTTTGTACGGCTGGAGCCACCGTTGGTTCGCCGGCTACCCGGTGGACTACCTGTACCCGATCGGCACCGATCTCTTCGTCAACCTGGTGCACTTCCTGGCGCTCGGCTTTCTGCAGATGAACGAGGCCTACGGCGTCGCGTTCTGGCTGTGCCACGTGCTCACGGGCTATGCGGGCTATCGCTTCGGTCGCGTGGTCGGCGGACCGCACGTCGGTCTGATCACCGGCATGCTCATGATCACGGACATGTCTGCGTTCCGCTTCGGCGGCTGGACGTACAGCGTGGTCTACGGCGTGTGGCCGCAGCAGCTCTCGCTCACGCTCGCGCTGCTCGCCACCGTGCGCTTGCCCGCAATCTACGAGGGCCGTCGTCTGCGCGATCTCGCCTGGTTCGGGATCTTGATGGGCGCGTCGATTATCACGCACCCGATCGAGCTGATCTACCTCGGCCTTTTGCTCGTCGCCGCACTGCTCGCCAGCTTCTTCGTGCGCGAGGTGCAGACCGCCGCGGGCACCTTCCGGCTGCTGACCGCGTACGTGCTGTCTGCCCTGGTCGCGGCCGCATCGCTCCTGCCGTTTTTGTCGGCGCGCAACCAGACCACGCCGATGGGCGTGTGGTGGGACACGACGTACGAGCTGGGCAAAGGGCTGATCACGCTCAGCTCGTTCCCCGGGACGCTCGGCTACGTGCTGGCGCTCGCTCTGCCGGCTGCCGTGATCATGCTGCGCTCGCGCAGCTACGTGCTCATGTTCACCGCGTTCATGGCATTGGTCATGCCCGCGGTCTCGAACAGCACGTTCATCGACGAGCTGCACCTCGCGAACATCAGCAGCGCGTTCACGAAGATCCAGTGGCTGCGTATGTCCACCATGGCGAAGCCCTTCTGGTTTGCCATGGCCGGCTACATGGTCGTTGCACTGCTGAAGAAGGCGCGCTTGCTGGTGATTTCCAGTGGTGCAGCTGACGGCGAAGAGCCCGAAGCGCCCGGCCGCGTACCGTACCTGCGCGACGTGGTGCTAAGCATCGTGGTCGGCTACCTGACGCTGCCGATCGCCGTGCCTGCCTGCCAATCGTTCTTCACGTCCAACGTGAACAAGGTGCTCGAGACCGAGACCGATCGCGCCGATGATCAGGACCGCACGCGCCTAGTCGAGTGGCTCAAGAAGAACCTCCCTCACGGCGACGGCTTCTACCGCCTGTGCGTCAACACGGGTCACAACCATGACCTGATGGACCTCGCGACCGTGCTGGATGTGCCCGTGTACAAGCGCGGTTTCACGCCGGCCGAGAACTTCATCTACAAGGTGAACCTCGAAGACTCCGCCGTGATGGAGGCCGTGAACGTCCGCTTCACGGTCGCGAAGAAGCCGATGCCTGCCGAAGACTACGAGCAGCTCGTGTCGTTCGGCGTGTATCGCGTGTACCGCTTCAAGCACTGGAATCCGCAGCCCTTCGTGATCACGCAGGGCAAGGGGGACGTGAAGCTGCAACGCTTTGCCGACGACGAAATCGTGCTGCGCGCTGCGCCCGGCGCGTCCGGACATCTTCGTCTCAATGTGTCGTATTTTCCGCGCTGGCATGCGTACCTCGACGGTAAGCCCACCGCGCTCTGGACCACTGCGCTGAAAGAAGCGCCGACCAGCACGGGTTTCATGACCGTGCACCTGCACCCGGGCACGTACCGCTTCGTGTTCGAGCCGAGCGCGCTCGACAAGGCATCGTTGCCGTTGTCGTTGCTCGGCCTCCTGCTCGCTGTGCTGCTCATGCTCGCCGATCGCTTGGGCGGTGCGTTCGGTGCGTTCGCGTGGCTGCGGCGCGGCTTCGACGCGACCACCGAGCGGCTCGGGCGGCTGTCGTCTCCGAGGTTCGCGTCGCTGCGCATCGTGGCCTGCGCGTTCGGGCTCACTGGGTTGTTCGGCGGCATGATCGCGCTCGCCGAGTGGACACCGAAGCTGGTGCTGGAGGAGCTGGACGGCGCCGTCGTCAAGCGCGTGCGCTTCGATTTTCTGGAAGAGCTGGCGAGCGCGCGCGCGCACATCGACTCGGGCTCGATCGATCGCCGCTGCAAGCGTTTCGGTGACCGGTTCATCTGTCGCGGCGAAGACAACCAGCTCGACAACGAGAAGTACGTTGCTTCGACGCCTTCCGAAATCGAAGAGTACCGCATGGTGCGCTGCATCCGCGCGCGCCCCGAGGAGAGCGCGTTCCTCGTGATCGACTACGACGCCGTGCCCGCTGGCGACGCGATCGTGGGCTACTACGGCGTCGAGCGAGCCGGTCGCTTGATGCGCCTGACCAGGCCGGTGGACTTCAAGATCTTGATCGACGGCAAAGATGCCTACGAAGGCTCGACCGTTTCCGACAACAAGATGCACTGGTTCAAGGCGCCGGTGCCGCCCGGCATCCCCGGCCGCACGGTGCCGGTCACGTTCGTGGTGTCTGCGCGTAACGTCACGAAGCGCTACTTCTGCTTCTACGCGCAGATGGCGGACCTGACGAAGGCGCCGCCGGTCAAGAAGAAGGTGGCGCAGAGTCAGCAAGAGGAAGAGGAGGACTCGCAGTGACGCCGTGATCCGGTACCTGCGCGTTCGTGATCGCCAGCCTTCGCACCAGCATCGTGATTTGCCGATCGAGGCGTCGAAAGCGCGTGTAGATGTAGAAGAAGCCGACCAGCGTGCTGAGCACGCTCAGGTACAAGAGCAGGTCGGCACCGCGACCGATGCCCAGCGCATGCGCCGCGAGCATCGTGGAGCGCGGCCAGACGATCGCGGTTGCGCCGCCGCCCCACACGAGCAACCAGAACACGACGATGCGCTTGCGCGCGTAGCCACGCAGGCCCGCGGAGATCGTGGCCGCGGCCAGTGCCACGAACACGCCGAGCGAGACGCTTTGGAATGCGTTCATCGCAGCACCTTGCCAACCAAGTAGTCGAAGGCCACGCGCAACGCAGCGCTACTCTTCTGACCCTTCTTCATGGAGTAGTCGGTGTAGCGGATGCGCACGGGGACTTCGCAGTACGGCAAGCCCGAGGCGCGCACCTGGTCGATGATCTCGCTGGCGTGGGCCATGCGGTCGAGCTGGAGATCGATGCGCTGCGCCGCGCGACGCGAGAGCGCGCGATAGCCGTTGTGCGCGTCGGTGAGCTTGATCTGCGAAGTCAGCCGGGTAAACAGCACCGCCGCGCCAAGCACGATGCGGCGCATCGTGGGCACGTTGCTGCCCGCGACGAGGAAGCGCGAGCCGAGGCAGATGTCGACCTCGCCGCGCGCGATCGGCGCGATCAACGCGGGCAGGTCGTTGATGTCGTGCTGACCGTCGGCGTCGAAGGTGACCACGTACTCGGCGCCGTGCTGGAGCGCGTAGGTGATGCCCGTCTGGAGCGCGGCGCCTTGACCGCGGTTGACGAGATGTGTGAGCACGGTGGCCCCACCGGCGCGCGCTTGGTTGGTGGTGTCGTCGGCCGAGCCGTCGTCCACGACCACCACGTTCGGGACCGCCGTAAGGGCGTCACGCACCACCTCGGCGATGCACGCGGCCTCGTTGTACGCCGCGATGACGATGAAGATCCGCGCTTTCACGGTCTCCGAAAGCGCGGGCGCGGCTGTCGGAGCAAGGCGTGGGGCGTCGGACATGCGCGGCGATTGTAGCGCCCTGTGGCGGGTCGTCTATATACTGAGGCGCTCGCCGCTCGGGAAACGGACGCTGCTTGAAGAATTTCGCGCTCATCGGAGCCGCCGGATACACCGCGCCTCGACACATGCGGGCTTGAGCAGGCGCCGATAGTCCGGCGGCGTGGCGATGAACGTGGGCATCCACCCGATTGTAGCGAGCCCACGCTTGCGCATCCGCAGCTGGCACGCCTGCGCTCCGGTCAAATTGGCTGGGCGCGCCGCGCGCGCGACGAACGCACATGAGCTTCTGGACGTCTCCCGATATCGGCACACCTCGTGCTAGCTGACGGTCGCATGAATCGACTGCAGCCAACAGCTGCAGTTCTTGCGAACGGAAGCAATGCATGTCCACCATAGATTCCTTGGTCGAACGTCCTAATCCGCTCAGCGCTTTGGTCGTCGACTGCGACGACTTGCAACGCCAACGCATCGAGGCCGAGCTCTGCCGGCGCGGGGTGCGCACGGTCGGGGTCGGCACGCCTGCGGCGGCGCGCGCGAGCCTGCATGCGGATTTGGCGCTGCTGATCGTGTCCACGACGTTGCCAGGCGCGGGCTCCGTGCCTCAGCTGGTACGTGCAGCCCGTCGGTGCTCGCCGCTCGTGGAGTGCGTGATTGTTCGAAATTCCAGTGAAACGCCGCTCGTGTGCCTGCAAGCAGTCCACGACCTGGTGCAGCCGCTGCAGCCCGACGCCTTCGATGCCAGCGTTCGTTCTGCGGGCGAAACCCAGGCCGCCATGCGCGCGGTGACCACGCTCTTGATCGGCCGAGTCGGCCTCAAAGAGGCGCAGCGTGTGCTCCGGGCGGGCATGAGCCAAGCCGCCCTGATCCGTTGCGCGGGCAGCCGCCGCGCCGCAGCTGCGCTCTTGGGCGTCGACCGGCGCTACGTGCAGAAGTTGTGCGCCGAGCGGGAGGCCCGCGAAGCCGAGGAACACGCCCGCCTTGCCCGGGTGACAGCCACGGTGCGAGCGCAGCGGGTCGAGCGGCGCAGCGCCTGACAGTCAGCTGACTGTCAGTTGGACGGTGGGGGCTTTGCTGGTGTCAGCCCGTGCTGGTCGTGGTCTTCACGAACAGCCAGAGCACCAACTTTGGTGGCAGCTTCAGCAGCGTCTTTTCGCCGAGGAGGCGCAACTTGGCACAATCGACATGGTTTTGCCGAAGTAGTCCGGCTCGAAAAACACAGGCGCTCGGTCGTTCTCTCTTGCGCCAAAGGTCCCGGTGACCATAGCTCCTACACGAACCTGGAGCACACCATGCCATCTCGCGACGCCACCAATCGTCTATCCGCCCTGGTCTTCCTGTCCGCGTTACTCGCGCTCGGTTGCGGCGACAAAGCCGCGCAGCCCGCGCCTGCGGCCGCGCCGGCCGCCGAGACCAAGCCCGCCGAGCCCGCGGCTCCAGCTCCAGCTCCGGCTCCGCCGGCTGCGGACGTCACCGTTCAGCCGGATGCTGCCGGCGTGGTGCACCTGACGGGCAGTGATCAGATGCGCTACAGCGCGTCGCGTATCGAGGTGAAGGTCGGCCAGAAGGTGAAGCTCGAGATGAAGAATGCGGGAGCGCTGCCCAAAGAGGCGATGGGCCACGACCTCGTGGTGCTCAAGGCGGGCAGCGACCCGATGGCATTCGGCGCCAAGGCCGCAACCGCCAAGGCGACCGACTACATCCCGGCGGACGCAGCCGAGATGATCGCGCACACCAAGCTGCTCGGGCCTGGCGAGAGCGACACGATCGAATTCGATTTGCCGGGCGCCGGGACCTATCCGTTTCTGTGCACGTTCCCCGGGCACGTCGCGCTCATGAAGGGCGTGATCGTCGCGCAATAGGGCGTGTACATGCGAGTTCGGCTCAGAGTGGGCGTGATCGGTGTATCAGCGGGCGCGTTGAGGCGGCAGCTCAGCCGCCTGGACGGTTTGCAGCTGGCAGCGGCTCCAGCGCGTACACCGTATACAGCCGGTCTCCGAACACGCGTGACGCGAACGGTGCTCGTTCACGGTACTTGCTCGTCGCCGCGATGAAGTAGGTCATGCCTTCGGCGCGCGCTAGCGCTGCGAGCTCGGCCAAAGGACGTGCTCCATACAGCGCGTCGGCTGCGCGGCGCAGCTGGTAACCGCGGATGGGGAAGTCGCGGGTGCCCATGGCGGCGAGCATGCGGCGCTTCCATTCGAGGGCTTCGTCGCCGCGCATCGGTGCGCACTTCCAGTCGACGAACACGGCGCGCCGAGCCGCGATGCGGAAGTCGATCAGGCCTGGTGGAACCAAGAAGCGCGCATCGCTCGGGGTCCACTTGCGAATGTGCTCGTACAGCTCGCGCTGCGTGGCACGCAACTCGATCCGGCGACCGAGAAGGTGCGGCCAGTGCGCGATCTCGGAGCGGTTGCTCTTGCCGACGTTCACGTCACACAGCGGCGCAACGGCGACCTGCGCGAAGAACGCCAGCGACAGCACGGCGCACGCCGCTACGAGCACGTTCCGCGTGCGGCTCGCCCGCGCTGCGAACACGAGCGCGAGGGCGCCGGCCGCGATCGGCAGGCAGCGCAACGCGAGCGGTGTGGCAACGAGCGCGAGATCTTCGCGCGCGAACATGCCGACACTGGCGATGCACGCGAGCAGCCAGGCGAGCGCGACCGGATCCTCGCGCCGTGCACGCCACAGCGTGCAGGTCGTCTCGCCGAACGCGAGCAGGAGCAGGAGCAACATCGGCACGGACATGCGCCACGCAAACAGACGGTCGAGCGTGATGCTGTGCAACGACGCGCCGAGGAACGCCAGCGAGACCACGGCGAAGGTGGCGACTAGCAAGCGCAGTCGCGTTCCGCGCTCTGCGCTCCGCGCAAACCAGCTGGGGATGCCCGCGCACAGCAAGAACAGCGGCCAGCAGAAGTCCGCTGGATCGATCGACGCCAAGTCGTAGTGGTGCGGAGAACGAACGAACAGCGTGATCGCGATCGCAGCGGGCGCACGGTCGCTCGACAGGAACGAGCGCGCGATCAGCAGCAGCGTCGGCGACGCCAAGAGGGTGTAGAGGCCGGTCATACCGAGCAGCGGCGCGAACCGTCGCGTGCGCAGCGAGTCTTCCAGCACCAGAGGCCCGAGCACGAGTGGCCCGAGCACGGCGAAATTCGCGTGGAAGAATCCCGACACGCCCAGCCACGCGCCCGTCATCAGCACACCACGGGACCAGCGTTCAGCGCCACGGCTCTCGGCCCAGCTGGCGCATGCGAGCAGGAACGGTGGTAGCGCCAGATCCGCCGGCAAGAGGCGTCCGTGGTTGAGCAGCGAGCCGGCGATGCCCGCTTCGCGCACGCAGCCGAACACGAGCAGCGCGAGCGCTGCTTCTACGAGGCCGTAGCGGAGCGCGTGCGAGACGCGCAGGATCGCAAAGCACAGCACCGTCAGCGTCGCCAGCTGCGCGAGCAGCATCGCGTACGGGAACGCCGCCTCGCCTGACAGCGCGTGCAGTCCCTCGACGATCCACGCGTACGTCACGTGGTAGTGCTCGGTCTGCCACGTGAACCAATCGCCGGGCAGAAACTGCGGATAGATCGAGCGGTACGGCAGCAGCAGGTACTGCAGTTGGTCGCCGTTCTCGAAACCGTAACCTAGTTGAAAGAATAGAAAGCCGGCCCCGAGGGCGCTGGTCAGCCACGCTTTCATGCGGCCCGTCTATCCGAGTTTGCCGAACCGGTCAAAACGGCACGCGGATCCGGCTGGCTGCCTCGTCGCGTACGCTTGTCGGCTTGCCGGGGCGTGCGGCTTCGCCTTGCTCTTGCCCACAAGGTGTCCTCTCATGGCTCGGCCCACAAGGTGTCCTCTCATGGCTCGGCCCACAAGGTGGCCTCGTTCACCGTCCACCAGCGACCCGGGAACGGGTCGATGATCGTGACGCGTACGCGCTTGGTGAGCACCGGCTTCGGGAACACCACGCGAAACACGAAGCCGCGCGGATGGAAGACTTGTCCGCGGAACAGGCGCAGCTTGGGCCGCTCGGTGATGAGCTGCATCGAGCCGGTGCCGTCGTCCGCTTCGATGCGATAGCCGAGCGGTGCGTCGCCGACCTCGATCGAGGTCAGCTCGAGCGCGCCGATCACGAGCGGCCGCGTGAGATCGAGCTCGTAGTAGTCATCGGTGCGCTGGTTGCGGCCGGTCGTCCAGCGCGAGGTCAGATTTCCGTCGACGCTGCGGCCCACATGCTTCCGGTCGTCGCTGGCGCGCGCGTGCAACGCCGTGCGCGGAACCTGCACGAGCTGCTCGGGCAACGCCGGCGTATCGTCCAATCGGTCCTCCGGCTGCGTGCTGGGCAGAACCTCGAACACGTAGTCCGGGCCGTCCTCGTGCACCAAGCGGTAGTCGGTTGGCGCCGCCTTTAGACCTTGCAGAATGCGCACGCCGCGCTCGCGCGGCATGTCCCCCGTGTGGACCACCAGGTACTGCGCCCCGAGCTCCCGCAGCACGCGCGTCGCTATCTCACTCGGCAGGTCGGCCATCGCGTTGTTGAACATGCGCGTGATCGGAGGAATGAAGCTCGACTTGCCGTTGAGCGTGCGGCGGTGGTGGTAGAGCGCGAGGTAGTTGTGCAGCGCCATGCCGTGCTGTCCGCGGAAGGTCGAAAGCCCGTCGTTCGTTGGCAAAAGAGCGATCGGTGCGTGACCTGGATGCGCCGCGATGAACTTGTACGCGGAGGCCACGTTGTCGCCGGCGGGTACGACCTCGAGCGGCAGCGGCGCCTGACGGAACTCGAACGCGATCAACGCCGCGAGTGCCAGCGCGACGCCCACCCGCACCTGCGCATTCGCGATCGCTGACAGAAGCAGCTGCACACCGTAGCCGGCCAGCACGATGAACGCGAACGACGTCATGATCGCCTGGCGGCTGATCTTGCGGATACCGTTCCAGCCCGGCACGTAGGCGTACAGGTAGTAGTAAAGGCCGCGCACGGGCGCGCCGTGGTAGTCGAACACGGTGAGGCCGAGGAACAGCAGCACCGCGAGCACGAGCAGCCAGCCGTAGAGCGTGATCGGCGCAGGCAAAAGGCGCGCGTGTGGAATGAGCGCCAGCCAGGCCGCCACCGCGATCGCCAGCACCAGCGTTCCTGAGAGCAGCGAGTGCGTGGCCAAGGTCGCACCGCAGCTGGCAGCGACCGTCAGCACGAGCCACAGCGCCAGCGAGCCCAGCGTCGCCAGCCGCTCGCGGCCGCGCAGCCGGCGCAGGCGGTCGGCCGCGTTGCCGATCAACGCGAACAGCGCCAGCGCGAGAATCGTCAGCCCGGGAAACGCGATCTCTTCGACGGGCCCCGACATCGTGCGGTCGAAGTGCAACGAGGGCCAGGCGCGATTCATCGGATCGACGTGCGCGAGGTAGGCGAGCTCGCCATCGAAGTTCTCCGCGAAGTCCTCCGAGCGCGTGAGGTCGAAGTCTTTGCGCGACGTGAAGTACGGAAAGACCATCGAGCCGACGATCGCACCCGTCACCGCCGCGACCAGCGCGAGCTGCCCCACGAAGCGCGCACCGCGCGGCCGCTCATGCACGTACAGGTACACGCCGAGCAAGCCGAGCAGCGGCAAGAGGAACATCGCGTAGTACAGGCAGGTGCCTACCTGCATCGCGTAGGCGAAGCCGAGCCCGGCCAGGTCGCGCAGCCGCTTCTGCTCGAAGCTCCGGTGCAGGAACAGAAACGACAGCGGGATCCACTGCGTTGCCACCAGCTGGATGCGTCCCATCTCGAAGAACGCGTACGGGCAGTACGGGAATGCCGCGCCCGCGACGAACCCTGCGAGGCCGCTGCCAGTCAGGCGTAGGACGAACCGGTAGGTGAAGTAGCTCGACAGCACGAGCGACAGCAGCAGCACGGCGTTGTACGCCAACAGCGGGTTGCCGGTCGCCAGGTGGAACGGTGCGTAGAGCAGCGACAGCCCGAACAGGTTCTCGTTGAAGACGATCGAGTGCGGAATGGGCGCGAAGAAGTAGCTCTCGTAGTGGCCGCCTGGCCCGTTGCCGAGCACGTTCTGCACGCGCGCGCCGAGCGCCATCGCGTTGGTATAGGCGTCCCAGTAATACTTGGACGCGACCACGTGCCCGGCCATGTGCCTCGGCAGCGGCCACAGCATCCCGAGGCACAGCCCGACGTACGCAGCGAGTACACCCAGCTCTCGTGCGAGCACGCGTCGGGGGATGGGCACTGGAGGCGTTTACTTTCCCGGGGGTGGGCTCGTCAAGCACGCGCCCCTGCGGGCGCGTGCGCGCTCCCGACCAGCGTCCTTCTAGCCCAGCCCGCCGCTTTCCGGTATGCCGCTGCTCGTACATGGAAAGCATGCCCGAAGCCGTATTGGCCGCACGCAAGGTCGTCCCGCGCTGGCGCAAGCTCTTGCCGCTGCTGGGCCTTCTGCTGCTCGGGTTCGTGCTCTCGCGACTGAACCTGCACCAGATGGGCGTGGCGCTGCACCGCGTGCCGGCTGCGACGCTGATCATCGCCTCCACGTCGTTCACGCTGAACCTCTTTCTGAAGGCTTATCGCTGGCAGCGCTTGCTCGAGATGCAAGGCATCGCGATCCCGCTGCGCGTTGCGGTCGCTGCGTTCATGAGCGGGCAGTTCTACGCACAGGTCACGCTCGGGCGCGTCGGCGAGTTCTTTCGCGTCGAGGCGTTGATCGAGCGTGGCGTGAGCGCCGGCTCGGCGCTCGCGTCCTGCATCTTCGATCGCTTGCTCGACGTGTTCACCGTGCTCGTGGCGGGCGCCGTGCTGGCCGCGCTCGTGCTCGGCAACCGGCAGATCGCGCTCGCCGCGCTCGTCATGATGGTGCTGGGTGCGCTTGCGGTGGGCCTCATGATCGAGCTGCTCGGCAAGCCTCCGGAGGAGCACCCCGACAACTTCGTGCTCCGCCTCCTGGCACGCCTCGAGCAGCAGCGCGTGCTCGCGAAGCTCGTGAAGATGCTCCGCGATCTCGCACGTGGCATGCGCCCGATGCTGCGCGTGCGCTCGCTGCTCGAAATGGCTGTCTGGACGTTGGTCGCATGGTTCGGGTACTTCGCTGCGCTCTGGCAGCTCGCCGAGGGCCTAGGCCTGCACGTCTCGCGCATCCTGCTCACCTCGACCGCTTCGTTCGCGGCGCTATCTGCGCTCCTGCCGGTCACGATCTCCGGCCTCGGCGCTCGCGAGCTGATCTACATCAACGTCTTGCAGTCCCAAGGCGTCCCCAAGGAATCCGCCGCGGTCCTGTCGCTTCTGCACCTGTTCGTGATGTCGATCTCAGCCACCATCTTCGGCTTCGGCGGCGTCCTGTCCCGTCAGCGGCAGAAGCTCTAGCCGCCGTCCGCGGCGGCGGCGCCGATAGACCCCAGGGCGCGCGGCGGGTACTCTGCGCGCGGTGAAGCTGGTCATTCAGATTCCGTGCTTCAACGAAGCGGAGACATTGCCGGAAGTTCTTGCGGACATTCCGAAGAGCATCCCTGGCATCGATGTCATCGAGACGCTGATCATCGACGACGGCTCGTCCGATGACACCTCGGGCATCGCGCGTTCGCTCGGCGCCAGCCGGGTCGTGCGTCATCGCGGCAACCGTGGCCTCGCGCGCAGCTTTCTGACGGGCCTCGAGGTCGCGCTCGAGATGGGCGCCGACATCATCGTCAACACCGACGGCGACCATCAGTATCCCGGCACGAGCATCGCCGACCTGGTCGCGCCGATCGTGCAGGCCGAAGCCGACCTCGTGATCGGCGATCGCATGACCAGCAGCGATCCCAAGGTGCCCGCCGCCAAGAAGCTTTTCTACGGCCTCGGCAACTACGTCGTGCGCAGCACCACCGGCGTCAGCGTGCACGACGCGCCTAGCGGCTTTCGCGCCATGTCGCGCGAGTTCGCGATGAGCGTGTACTTGACCAACCCGTTCTCGTACACGCTCGAGACCATCTTCGCCGCCGCCGAGAACCGCTACCCGATCCGCGAGATCGAGATCCGCTCGAACCCGAAGACGCGGCCGAGCCGCTTGTTCAGCGGCATCACCGAGTACATGCGCCGCTCGGGCAGCATCATCGTGCAGGGCTACTCCATGCACAAACCGCTGCGCGCGTTCGGCGGCCTCAGCCTGCCGTTTCTGCTGCTCGGCACCGTGCTCAGCCTGCGCTTTCTCTACTACTACATGCTCGACCCGGGCTACAGCGGCCACATCCAGTCGCTGATCCTGGCGGCGATCGCGATCGTGGTCGGCGGGCAGATCCTGCTGTTCGGCATGCTCGGCTCGCTCGTGCGCGCGAACCGCTTGCTGCTGCAAGACATTCGCATGCGCGTGCGTCGGCTCGAGCTGCGTGGCACTTCCGACCAAGACGCTGACCGGGCGCGCCGCGACCTGCGCTAAGCGCGAGCGCGTCTTTTGTGTGCGCTACGCGCGAACGCGCTTAGACGGCTTCTTCTTCTCGGCCCGCGTGAGCGCAACAATAGCGTCGGATGTCGACGCGAGCGCAGAAACTTCGTGGCGCGGTCGTGTGCGCGCGCAGTTCGCCGCTGTTTCTGCGGCACGCGCGTTGCATTGGAGGCGGTCATGCATCGGCGTGTCCCCTCGAGGCTCACTTCGGCTGCACAGCACTGTCACTCACACAAGAGGCTCCCATCATGACGACGAATACGATTCGCAAGACACTGGCCGCAGTAGCTTTCTGTGCGCTGGCATTCACCGCGCTCCCCTCGTTCGCGGAGGATATGAAGCTTCCGCAGACGGCTGCCGAGCACGAGGCGATGGCCAAGTCCTATAAGGACCAAGCGGCGACCTACAGGCACGCCGCCGAGGAGCACAAGCAGATGGCGGCCGACTACACGAAGGTGCATCCGGAAGGCAAGGGCGCCAAGAACCCGTTCAATGAGAAGATGGCCAAGCACTGCGAAAAGCTTCAGAAGGAGTTCGAGCAGCTCGCGGCCGATGCCGAGACGGCTGCCAATTTTCACTCGATGCGCGCCAAAGAATTGCAAGGCAAGTAATCGTCAGCGTTCGATGACACCCAACCACGCGTGCTAACGGCGGCGAGGTGAGCTAACGCCTCGCCTTCGTCGCCGTAGTTGTTTCAACGGACCCTGATCGCGGCCAATACCATCCGAGCCGGCCGCGAGCAGGGAAGCGGCTTTCGAGGTCGAGCAGCGATCGCGCGGCGACTGGTCTAGCCGCGGCGCACGCCGCGCTCGCCAAGACGATACGGACCCCCGCTGTCAGTCTTGGCGAGCGCGCCAGAGCACCGCCGGTGTGCGTTGGATCACGGATTGAGCGCTTGGACCCGGCGCCAGATTTCCGCGTCCGTCGCGGAGTCATCCGAGGTCATTTCGATTGCGAAGCCCGTGCCCGTCGAGGACACCGTTGCCTTCACGCCTTTCAGCGCAAGCGGACAATAGGCCATCTCCGGCATCGCGTAGCCGACTGCTGCTGCGCGAGCTGTGTGGCAATCCACGAGGCGCTGCAGCCACTCAGTTGTCATGCCAGGCACCGCTCGAAACACCACTCGACCGCCGACGAGATCGTTCTGAAGGTGCCGTCCCTGTTGAGTCGACACCGGAACGCGTGCGACCTCCGAGATGTCCTCGCGGTGATAGAAGGGGCTCGTCGCGATATCCGCTTCGTCCAAGCCGGCGCACGCGCTTGCTTCTGCATCGCGTAGCGCTTGCGCTGCAGCGCGATGCTCGGCAGCAACCTTCTTGTGCTCGGCGGCGTGCTGTTGGTGCTGCTCGGTTGGATTGGAAACCGAGGTCCAGCATGCGCCTCTGCCGCAGTGCTGCGTTGAGGCAGTCGCGTCGGCGTTGTACTGCTGGCCATGCTGCGCCGAAGCCTGCTCCTCGTTCATCGCTGCCTGTTCGTGGCTAGCGACGCTCATGTCGTGCGGCTTCGTGCCCGAGGTCGACGCGCAGCCTGCCCCTGCGAGCGCGATGTTGAGTGCAATGATGATTCTGGTCGATTCCACGATGTTTCTCCGATGTTTCCGTGCCCGCGTCAGCCACACGAGATGGTCTCGCGATGGTCCGAAGTTGAGCTTCTGTCCCAATCACGAAGCAGGATCCACGCCAGGGCTGTAGTCATTGCCACGGGGCCGTTCGGCTGTTAGCGATGCTTGTCTGAGGTCGCTGTGCGTCACGTGTCCGGCGACTCGTCGCGTCGACTTCGCTCATGGGCGCAGGCCTTTCGCTGGACCAGCGCTCCGGCGCAAGGCGTGCAGATTCTGATCCGCTGGCGCTCGACGGACCTCCCGTGGCACGCGCGATGCCTGCTTCCGGCGAAGGAGCGTTCACATCGGAGGCTGCCGTGCGAATCTTTCCAGCGACACCCATCTCGTTACTTGCCTTGATCCTTTTTGCTGGCTGCGCGGGGAATGACATGAGCCCCGGTCAGGAAGCACTGAATAGCGCTCTTCGACGCGTCGATGAGCACGAAGCGGTGGCGGTAAGCGCTGAGGACGAGGCTGCTCTGCGCCGCGAGACGCAGGCGTATGGCCGTGACATGCATGGTTTCCTCGACGATATGATCGCCGCATGCACGGACATGATGGATTCAATGCATGCTCAGCCAAGCATGGACATGCGCGAGCTAACCAAGAGTGCAGACGAGGCGGGCGTGGCCATCGACCAGCACGCTGACCGCATGATGCAGTTGAGTGACGTAAAAGCGATGCAGAAAGAATGCAGCGAACACAGACAGAAGATGATGGACATGTTGGACGCCATGCGCGGCACGATGTCGCGCGGAGGCATGATGGGCCGCGGAGGTATGATGGGCCGCGGAGGTATGATGGGGCCCCGGCCTGCGCTTCCAGCGTCGTGACGCTGCCGCGATTTGGTCGAGGCGATCAGGTCCGCTAGGCGTACCGCCTGGGTCGGTTACACTCAGTGTCCGCCACGGTCACATTGAGGTGATGGCGGGGCGGCCGGGTCCGTCACGTGCATTTGGCACGTAGGCTGCTTCCCCGGGACGACGGAATGAGCTCGTTACCTCCGAATCCTGCAACCGAGCCCGGGGCCCAGCCTCGCTCGGATCTCATCGCGCGGCGTATTGCGACCGGTTTCGGTCTCATCGCTATGATCGCGGTGGCGATGTGCGCAATGCTGTTCGGCGTAATCAGTCATGTCGCCGGGCTCGTGAGCGACATGCGCAGCAAGGAGCTCGCCATTAACGAGAGCCACGCGCTGGCCACGGCAGTGCGCGAGCAGTACACGCATCAGGCACACACCCTGATTGAAGGAAACGCCAGCCACATGCCGCACTATCAGGCGTGGGTCGAGCGCGTCGAGCAGACCGTGACGAAGCTGCGACCGATCGTTCCGCGCTCGGAGGTCGTGCGGCTCTCGCGCGTGCAGCAAGCCAGCGAACGCCTGGATCAACTGTTTCGCCAGCAGATGATTCCCGCTGCCGAACGTGGCGATCGCGAGACGGTCGCCCGCGTTCATCACGAAGCCGATCACCTATCGCAAAGCGCGGCCCGCGAAGCTGATGCCATCGTGAACGCGGTCCAGTCACACATGGTGCATGATCATGTGTCGGCGACGTACGCGACGCGCGTGGGTTTCGCCATGAGCGCCCTGTGCGTGCTCGCGATCGTGAGTCTCTCCAGCTGGTTCACGCTGCGCCTGCGTCACGCCGTACTGAGGCCGCTCGCAGTCATCGCCCAGTCGGCCCGTCGAATCGGTCGAGGTGATCTTTCCGTGCGCCTGGGCGCGATTGGCGAAGGGGAGCTGCGCGCAGTCGCTGAAGCATTCGATCGCATGGTCGAAGAAGTGAAGGAGCGCGAGCGGCGCTTGCTCGAGGCCGAGCGCATGGCAGCGATTGGTCAGCTCGCGGCGGGGGTGGCCCACGAGATCAACAATCCGATCGGCATCATCCGCGGTTATCTGAAGACGATGACCGTGGATTCGCCGCCGGATGTGCTGCGAGACGAGCTGCGCATCTTGGACGACGAGGCCGCGGCGTGTCAGCGCATCGCGGAAGACTTGTTGACCTATGCGCGAAGCCCAGACCTGCGCGCCAACCCGCTCGACGTCGACGCACTGATGCGCGAGGCCGTCCGGCGTTTCGAAGAAACACAGCGCACCGTGGCAGGACGCTTCGTCGTGCGCGCCGAGCCTGGGACGATTGTTGCTGATGGCGGGCGACTGCGGCAGGTGGTCTTGAACCTGTTGCGTAATGCGGTTCAAGCGTCGCCGAGCGGTGCGACAATCGACGTCACGGGGGCCTCGCGCCCCGATGGCGGCTACGAGATCGCCGTCGCCGACACGGGTCCCGGTGTAGATCCGAAGGACCGTACCATGGTGTTCGAGCCTTTCTTTTCCAAGCGTGCCGACGGTTCAGGCCTCGGACTCGCGGTATGTCAGGGCATCGTGCGAGCCCATGGCGGCGTCATCTCAGTCGCGGAACGGCCAGGGGGCGGCGCCGTGTTCTGCGTGCGACTACCCGCGGCAGCTCGTCCGCCTTCGGAGACGACGACATGAGCTTGCCGCCTGCCGCGCGCCCTGTCGTACTGGTCGTTGATGACAAGACCAACATGGTGCGCTTGATGGCCAAAGTCTTGCGCGACGACGTGCGTGTGTTGACCGCTGAATCCGGTATGGAAGCGATTCGCGTCCTGGAGGCCGAGCCGGTGGACGTGGTGCTGTCTGATTTGCGCATGCCGGACATTGACGGTCTGGCCGTGCTCGAAGCCAGCAAGCGATTGCGTCCGCGTTCCGAGTTCGTGCTGATGACTGCCTACGCGTCGGTGTCGACAGCGGTCGATGCGCTGCGCATGGGAGCGTTCGACTACCTCACCAAGCCGTTCGATCCGGAGGCCGCGCGGGCCGTGGTGTTGCGTGCACTCGGGCGCGTTGCAGCCACGATTCCAAGCGGGCTTGCCCAGGGCGCAGACGAGGTTCTGCCCGGCGTGCTCGCGGCGTCGCTCGTCATGCGCGAGCTCAGCAGCCTCGTGCAGCGCGTGGCTAGAAGTGATGCAACTGTCGTGCTGTTGGGCGAGACCGGCACCGGCAAGGAACGCCTCGCGCGCGCCATCCATCGTCTCAGCGCGCGCGCGTCCCAGCGCTTCGTTGCCGTCAACTGTGCGGCGATTCCAAGCGAGCTGCTCGAGAGCGAGGTCTTCGGCTACCGCAAGGGAGCGTTCACTGGCGCGGCGAGGGATCATGCGGGCCTGTTCGAAGAGGCGCACAAAGGCAGCCTCTTTCTCGACGAAATCGGCGAGATGGGCTTGCCCTTGCAAGCGAAGCTCACGCGGGCCATCGAGGAACGCGCCGTACGTCGGATCGGCGAATCGAACGAACGATCCGTCGATGCACGTCTGATTGTCGCGACGCACCGTGATCTCGAAGCCATGGTGAGGGCCGAGAGCTTTCGTCAGGATCTTTGGTACCGAATGAACGTCGCCGTGATTCGTATTCCGCCGCTGCGCGAGCGCCCGGGCGACGTCGAATTGCTAGCCGCGCACTTCTTACGCGATCGTTTGGCTGCATCGCCCACGAGCCAGGTGGAGGGTTTCTCTGAGAGCGCGCTGGATGCTCTGAAGCGCTACGAGTGGCCAGGCAATGTGCGACAACTGAGAGCTGCGGTGGAGCGCGCGTGCATCGTCGCCGCGGGCAAGCGCATAGAGCTCGGAGATCTGCCTCCGGAGGTCCTTAGCCACGTCGTCGCGCCGAGCATCGGTCTTGATCTCGTGTCGTTGAAGTGGACGGAGGCGCTCGAGAAAGGCCGCGAGGAGATCGCTCGTCGGTACCTGGAAGAAGTGCTTCGCAAGTATGACGGACGGGTCACGGACGCTGCGGCCCACGCCGACGTGGAGCGCGAGAGCTTCTATCGCCTGATGCGTCGCTACGGCGTCGAAGGCGACACGTCGCGGAACCGGCGCGGCTAGCACGAACTATCTACCCGCGCGGCGCTGCAGTTGCGTGTCGCCGCGCGGGAGCAGTTTTCAGTTCGCGTCGGCGCCACCGCCGTCGACGGGCTCGATCATGTCGCAGAACGCATGCGACGCTTTGTTGGTGGCCGTGTTGGCGGCGGGAGCGCACTCGTAGCCCGAGCGGCAGTCGGCCATCGCGTTGCACTTGCTGTGGCACTCACCCTTCATTCCATCGTTCTGACAGATGGCTTCGGGCGGGCAGTCCGCGTCTGTCGTGCAGTCGCTCATGCAGTAGCCGCCGGGATGCTCGACCATGCAGTAGAAGGGTGCTGCGCCGCAGTCGCTATCTTTCGTGCAAGCCGATCCGATCGGCTGTTTTTGCCCGGCACCAGTCGCTTTGTTCGAAGAGCTCTTGCACGCGACCCCCGCGACGACAGAAGCAAACGCGATGACAAGCAGCGAAAGTCGAATTTGTCTTGGAACCATGAACATGCCTGTTTCTTCCTTTGGTGTTGTAGTGACGGTCTGAAGAGCAACTCAAACCGGCGCACGCGGCCAGCTACGCTCCCTCCAGATGACGTAGAGCGCGGGAATGATGAAGAGCGTGAGCAACGTCAACGACACGAGGCCGCCCCACATCGGGGCCGCGATGCGCTTCGCTACGTCCGAGCCGACGCCGTTGTCGAGCATCACGGGCAGAAGGCCCAGGATGTTCATCACGACCGTCATGAGCAGCGGGCGAACACGGAGCGTGGCGGAGTCCTCTGCGGCAACGAGTAGAGCGGCACGCGTGGGCGACGCGTTCTTCTGCAGGAAGCCGCGGTAACCTTCCTCAAGATACACGACCATCACCGACGCGGTCTCGGCCGCAACGCCGAGCAGCGCGATCATGCCGACCCATACTGCGATGGAGAGGTTGAAGTGAGCGGCCCACATCAGCCAGACCGATCCGACCGCAGCAAACGGCACCGAGCACATCACGAGCAGCGTTGCCGGCATGGACTGCAAGTTCATGTAGAGGATCACGAGGATCAGCAGCAGCGTCAGAGGAATCATGATCTGCAAGCGTTTGGCGACGCGCTCCATGAACTCGTACTGGCCGGTCCACTGCAGGCGATAACCCGTGGGCAGTCGCAGCTCGTTCTGCACTCTAGCCTTGGCGTCGTGAACGTAGCTGCCAAGATCGCGGCCGTCGACGTCGACGTACACCCAGCCCACGAGCGAGCCGGCCTCGTCTTTGATCATCGGGGGGCCGTTCTTGATCTCGATGCGCGTCAGCTGGTTCAGAGGTACCTGAATGACTCCTGCACCGGTGGCATCGGCCGGCGCGCCTTGGCCTTCGTCCATGGTACCGCTGCCCATGGCCGCGTTGGCCGCGCCGCCCATGGCTGCGCCGCGCAGCGGCACTGGCACGAGCACTCGGCCCAGGGCTTCGGGACTGTCGCGCAGCTCGCTGGGGTAGCGCAGGCTGATCGTGTAGCGCTCGCGTCCTTCGACCGTCCGATCGACCACCATGCCACCGATGGCGGTCTCCACCACGGAGAGCACGTCTGCCATGCGCAAGCCGTAGCGCGCGATCGCATCGCGATCAGGCACCACGTCCAAGTACAAGCCACCGAGCTCGCGTTCCGCGTATACCGAGCGAGTGCCAGGAACCTTGCGCAGGATGGGCTCGAGCTGCTGGCCGAGCGTTGCGATCTCCTCGAGGCTCTTGCCGAATACCTTGATGCCGATAGGCGTGCGGATGCCTGTCGTGAGCATGTCGATGCGGGCCTTGATCGGCATGCTCCATGCGGCCTGGCTGCCTGGCAGCTCCGCGGCTTTTCGCATCTCTTCGAGCAACCGCTCTTGCGTCATGCCTTTGCGCCAATGCGTGCGCGGCTTGAGCTGGATCACCGTCTCGATCATCGAGATCGGTGCTGCGTCCGTGGCGGTATCGGCGCGACCCGCCTTGCCGAACACAGATGCGACCTCCGGGATGCGATGCAGAGCTTCGTCCTGGGCTTGTACCAAGCGCCGCGCCTGTTCGAGCGAGATCCCCGGAACGGTGACCGGCATGAAAAACGCACTGCCTTCGTCCAGCGGGGGCATGAATTCGCTGCCTAGCTGCGAGAAGGGTCGATACGTCAGGGCCAAGAGGACGAGCGTGAGCAGTACGGCCGCGTAACGGAAGCGCAGGAAGAACCGGATCAACGGACGATAGGCGTGCGTCAGCAACCTGTGAACAGGGTTCTCCTCTTCGCTGCGGATGCGTCCTCGCACGAGCCAATTCATCAGCGCGGGCACCAGCGTGATGGAGAGTAGAGAGGCCGCGAGCATCGCGAAGGTCTTGGTCCACGCCAACGGCCCGAACAGTCGGCCCTCCTGCGCTTCCAAGCTGAACACGGGCAGAAACGAGATCGAGATGACGAGCAGTGATCCGAAGATCGACGGGCCGAGCTCCTGCGCGGCTTCGATCACCAAGTCCAAACGCGGGCGCAGCTTGCCTTGCTCCGCGAGCTTACGGTGCGCGTTCTCGACGAGCACGACCGCCGAGTCACCCATGTCGCCCATCGCGATGATGATGCCGGCAAGCGACATGATGTTGGTGGTGAGCCCCATCAGCTTCATCGGAATGAACGACAGCACGATCGCGAAGGGCAGGGTGAGCATGGCGACCAGCGACGAGCGGAAGTGCAGCAAGAACGCCATGATCGTCAGGCATACGATGGCCAGCACCTGAAGCAGATTGCTGCTCAGCGTCTGCACGGAATCTTTGATCAGCTCGGAGCGGTCATAGGTGGTGACCAGCTCGACGCCTTCCGGAAGCGTCGGCCGCAATTCGGCGAGCTTGGCTTGCACGCGGCGGATCACGTTCAGCGCGTTTTCGCCGCTGCGCATGACTACGATGCCACCCACGACCTCGCCTTCGCCGTTCAGTTCCACGATGCCGCGGCGCTGAGCACCGGCGATCTCGACGCGTGCGACGTCACGCACGCGTACCGGCACTCCGCTCGGATCGCTGGTCACGACGACCTGCTCCAAGTCGCTCGCTTGCTGGACGTAGCCGCGACCGCGCACGACATACTCGTGCTCGTTCATTTCGACGACGCCACCGCCCACATCCAAATTCGACGCCCGAATCGCCGACGCGATCTCGGTGATCGACAGGCCGCGCGCTTGGAGCGCAGGCGGGTTGACGACCACCCGGTATTCTCGCTGGAAACCGCCGACGCTTGCGACTTCGGCAACGCCTTCAACCGACGCGAGTGCGTAGCGCAGGTAGAAGTCCTGCAGCGTGCGCAGCTCGGCCAAGTCGTGTTTGCCGCTCTTGCAGACGAGCGCGTATTCGTAAACCCAGCCGAGGCCCGTGGCGTCGGGCCCCAGCGCGGGCGAGACACCCGCCGGGAACTTGCCCTGCAGCTTCGACAGTTGCTCGAGCACGCGAGTGCGAGCCCAGTACAGGTCGGTTCCGTCTTGGTAAATGACGTACACGAACGACATGCCGAACATCGAGAAGCCGCGCACCGTGCGCACGCGCGGCAGCGACAGCATCGAGGTCACCAGCGGATACGTGATCTGATCCTCGATCAGAGTCGGTCCGCGCCCCATCCATTCCGTAGCGACGATGACTTGGGTGTCGGTCAGATCCGGCAGGGCATCGAGCGGCGTCGAGAAGGCCGACGCCACGCCGACGACCGCCAACGCGCACGTCATGCCGATGACCAGACCCGGTCGCCTGCCGCAAGCGCCGATGATGCGTGCGATGAAACCTGTAGGTTGGGCTGCAGTGGGCTCGCTCATGGCAACGTCCTAGTGCGAACCGTGCGCGCCGGATGACGGTCCGCCTCGGATTTGACTCTCGGAATCGAGCAGGAACTGTGCGCTGACCGCAACGCTGTCGCCTTCTGCCAAACCGGCGACTACCTCGAGCACGTCTCCGGCGAGTGCGCCGGTCTTGACCGCGCGCGGCTCGAAGCGGCCGGGTTCAGCTTCGACGAACACGATCTTGCGCATGCCGGTGTCGATCACGGCGCTCGCTGGGACTGCGAGCTTGTTGCCGGCCTCGATATGAATCTTCACGGCAGCAAAGAGCCCAGGTCGCACGACACCGTCTTTGTTGTCGAGCTCGATGCGCACTTTCGCCGTGCGCGTGGTCTCGTCGAGCGTGGGTGAAACGAAGCCGACTCGGCCTTCTCGTGCGGGTGCCGCATCGCCCACGAACTCAATCACGGCGTGCTGGCCGATACCGATGGCGCCGAGATCGTGCTCGAAGATGTCAGTCATGACCCAGACGTTGCGCAGGTCGGCGACGACCATGAGGGTGGTCTCCGGCATCACGCGCATGCCGTCCACCACGTTGCGCTCGACGATGGTTCCGGTGATCGGGCTCGTGATTGTGAGCGATCTGCGTGCGTCGCGCGTGCGCTCGAGGCGAGCCAGCTCCGCTGACGGTACGTCCAGCAGTGCGAGGCGAGAATGGGCGGCCTGAATCAGCGCTTCAGTTTGCGCACGATCAGTTGCGGCGAAGGGTCCGGTGCGCGGTCGGTCTCGATCTTTGTACGCCTGTGCGAGCTCGGTTTCGGCCGCGAGCAGCTCCGGGCTGTACACCGAGAGTAGCGGCTCGCCTTGCCGCACCTTCCTGCCCACGAAATTTACGAAGACGCGCTCCACGAAGCCTTCGAACTTGACGTGGATGTGACTCTGCAGGCGCTCATCCACGCGCACGATGCCGGTCGCACGTACTTCGCGCGTGAAGGAACGCTGCGTGACGCGCTCAGTCTTAACACCGAGGGACTGCCGGCGTGCTGCATCGAGCAGCACGGGTGCGCGACCGGCGGGAATCGTACCGGGCGCTTCCATGTCGCCGCGCATCTCGTGCGGGGTGTCGCCCTGAGTTGCATGTTGATCGTGAGTCGAGGTTGTCGCCGAGGGTTGGGGGTGCGCAGCGTGCTCTTCGGCGGGAGCTTCGTGCTGAGCGTGGCTTGGCGCGTCGGTCTGACCACGGCATGCCGCTAGTCCGCACAGCGCAACGACAACGATGGCTCTGGACTTCATCGTGTTTCCCTTCGCACCAAGTCACGCGACACGGCACGCATGAGCGCGATGTACGCGACATAGCGTTCCGCTTCGGCGCCCACCAAGCTCATTCGCAGCTCCGCCAGCATTCGCTGATCTTGGACTACGGATGCGAACGGCATCATGCCTGTTCGGTAAGACGACCGCGCTTGCTCGAGAGCCTGCTGTGCGCGCTCGAGCGCAACGTCGTGCAGCAAGCTGACGCGCTCGTTGGCTGCGCCGAAGCGCGCATAGGCGGAGCGCACGTCGGCCAGGATCATGAGCGCCATCGCTTGTCGATCCGCATCAGCAGCGCTGGCGCGCGCCTCGGACGCGGAAGCCAGCGCGGACTGCCGTGACGCTCCGAACACAGGCAACGTGCCGCTGACCATGAGACCGAGCGAGTCTGCCATCGCGAGGTCTTGCGTGTACCAAGCGCCGACGCTGAACATCGGCCAGCCTTCGCGTCGCATCAATGTGGCCATGGCGTGCTCTTCGGCGATCATGGCCTCCATGCCGCGGAGCTCGGGGCGAGCGCGCAAGGCCTCGTTTTCCAACTCAGCAAGCGGTTCGGGGCTCGCGGGCAGCTCGACAGGGTCGCTCGCTGTCATCGTGTGGGTGCTCGGCTGATCGCGCAGGGCATTGAGCATCGCGACGGATGCCGCCTGCTCGGCCTTCAGCTGCGTCGTTTGGTTCTGCAGCGCGAGAACCTCGACCTGACTCTGGATCACGTCGTGGTGTGTATCCGCGCCGGTGGCCATGCGTGCGAGCGCGGCCGCCGTGAGGTCTTCGACCAGCCCGCGTTGGCTGTCGACTACGGCGAGCTCTCCCTGGGTGCGCCAAAGCATTACGTAGGCAAGGGCAGCCTGTTGCTCGAGGTCGCGCTGTAGCGTCGCGAGCTCTGCCTGCGTGCGATCTGTGGCGCGTTCGGCCACGCGCTGCTGCATGCCGAGCGTACCCGGTGTTGGGATCGGCTGTTCCAACATGTAACGCAGCATGGGCATGGAGCCGCGCGTCCAGCCGATGCGATCGACCTCCACCGTGAGCATCGGATCGCTCGGTCTGCCTGCGGCATCGAACGTGCGCCGTGCGGCAGCGATTCGAGCACGGCCAGCTGCAAGCGAAGGGCTGTGCTTGTGTATGTCTGCGAGCACGGCTGCGAGCGAAGTCGCGTCGTCGGCACGCGTACGGGTCCCCGGAAACAACGCGCACGTCCAAAGACTTGCGGCGAGCAGCAGCAATGAGGTCGTGCGATGCACGGACCGTGTGCTACGCACGACGCGTGCCAGGCTCGAACGCAGCGCGTTCGCTGGTCGACCTCGCGCGCCCGCAGTCGCAAACCCCGGCGATTGGCGATGCATCCCGTGGCGCCGGGTTTGTCTGCCTGCAGCACGTGTGACCGAACGCGTTACACATGCAGTCCAGCCGGCGCGCAAAGCATGCGTCGCAGGTCACGGCCGTGCGCGGAGGAGCCGGATTTCTGAGTCGACACAAGATACGGCCGCCTCAGCAAACCGTGGCCTGCTTCCTGCTTGGAGCGGGCGACATGGACTCGCCTAGGCTTCAAACGGAGACAGAGCGCTTGCGTCCCACGGGTCTCTCGCAAGCCGAGGCTCGCAAGCGGCTCTCGCAAACTGGGCCGAACGAGATTCGGCGCGAACAGGCCGCTTCCCCGTGGGCCATCTTCGGCAGCCAATTCAAAGGTGCGATGATTTGGACGTTGTTTGGAGCCTGCGTCCTCTCGGCCGTGCTCGGTGAGCTCAATGACGCCATCGCCATCGCTGCTATCGTGATCATCAACGCGTTCGTCGGCTTCTTTCAGGAGTATCGGTCCGAACGAGCGGTGCTTGCACTGCGTGCGATGACTGCGCCGCGTGCGCGCGTTCTTCGAGATGGCCGCTCGGAGATCATTCCGGCAGCCGAGATCGTGCCTGGCGACTTGCTCGTCCTCGAAGCCGGCGATGTTACAGCTGCCGATGCGCGCCTGCTCGAAGCCCATTCGCTGCGCGTCATCGAGGCGGCGTTGACCGGCGAGAGCGTTCCGTCCGAGAAGGACACGACGCCCGTTCCGGAGAACGCGCCGCTCGCGCAACGCAGCGACCGTGTGTTCATGGGCACTGCGATCGCGACCGGCACAGGTATCGCCGAAGTCACCGCGACCGGTATGCAGACCGAGCTCGGCAAGATCGCGCATCTGCTGGCGACCACGGCCGATGAAGCCACGCCGCTGCAACAACGCCTCGAGCGAGTGGGGCGAACCTTGCTCGTGATCTGTGTGGGTATCGTCCTGGTCGTCGCGATCGTCGGGCTGCTCCGTGGCCACGGCTGGCTCGAGGTTCTGCTCGCGTCGGTGTCCCTTGCGGTGGCAGCGGTGCCCGAAGGTCTCGCCGCAACCGTGACTGTGGCGCTAGCGGTCGGCGTGCAGCGCATGGTTGCACGCAACGTGTTGGTGCGTCGCCTGCCCGCAGTCGAAACACTGGGCTGCACGACGGTGATCTGCACCGACAAGACGGGCACGCTCACGACCGGCATCATGGCGGTGCGCGAGATCTGGGGCGAAGATCACGCGCGCGTGATGGATGCTGCCGCTGCATGCTGCGACGCCGAGCTGGGCCGGGACGGCAAGGCTGGCACAGGCGACCCGACGGAGCTCGCGATCCTCGTGGATGCCGCGGCGCGGGGCATCACGCGCGAGCGCATCGAAGCGGAGCGTCCGCGCCGAGCGGTGAACCCATTCGATTCGACGCGCAAGCGTATGTCGATCCTACGCGCCGACGGGACTCTCTACGTAAAGGGGGCCGTGGACTTGCTTGCTCCACTGTGTCGGGCACCTGCTGATGCTGTGCTCGCGGCCGCGGCCCAGATGGCTGCACGAGGACTGCGGGTGCTTGCGGTTGCTGTGGGACGGACCGGTGATGAGGTTGACTTGCAGCTTCTGGGTTTGATCGCGATGGCAGACCCACCGCGCAGTGAAGCCATCGAGGCCGTGAAACAAGCGCACGCCGCGGGCATACGCACGGTGATGATCACGGGTGACCATCCCGTCACTGCCCGTGCGATCGCGCAGGAGCTAGGCATCTTGCGCCCAGGCGACGACCCCAGCGAGCTCGTGCACGCGCGCGCGACACCGGAACAGAAGCTCGAGATTGTGCGCGCGTGGAAGGCGCGAGGCGAGATCGTGGCGATGACCGGTGACGGTGTGAACGACGCGCCCGCGCTGCGCGAAGCGCACATCGGAATTGCCATGGGCAAAGCGGGCACCGAGGTCACGCGCGAGGCATCGGACATGATCCTCACTGACGACAATTTCGCCAGTATCGTGGCGGCGGTGCGCGAAGGCAGAGGCGTATACGACAATATTCGCAAGACGCTCGTATATCTGCTTGCCGGCAACTCAGGTGAGTTGATGGTGATGCTAGGGGCCTCCCTATTTGGGTTTCCACTGCCGCTTCTCCCGTTGCAGCTGCTGTGGATCAACCTTGTGACGGACGGTCTTCCTGCACTCGCGCTGGTCGTCGATCCACCCGAGCCTGACGTGCTTGCGCGCCCGCCTCGCAGGCCCGACGAGCCGATGCTTGGCCGACCCGAATGGCGCACGATCGTACAGACCGGTCTGATTCAAACCACGGTAACACTCGGTGTGTTTGTCTGGGCGCTGCGCGCGCGCACTGTAGAAGAAGCGCGCAACGAAGCGTTCACCGTCTTGGTCTTCGGCGAGCTGTTTCGCGCGTTCGCTGCGCGGAGCGCGACTCGCCATTTCTGGGAAACGAACCTGTTGTCGAATCTGCCGTTGCTCGGTGTGATCTTGGTGTCGAGCCTCGTGCAGATCGGCATTCACCACATCCCGTTCACGCGAAAGCTGTTCGATCTGGGCGCGATCTCGCTCGCGGACTGTGCGCTGTCCGTGTTGCTTGGGCTCATTCCGCTGTTCGCGGTGGAGCTGTTGAAGCGCTCGCCCAGAGAGGGTGCCCCGTCCCGTGTGTGAACATCGGTAAGCCGAGCTTGCTGGACCGCGACGCCATGTTGGGAGACGGTCTTGGTCCTGGCTTTGGGCTCCGCACGGCAAAGGAAGTGGTATGAAGTCGCAGGGCATCGACCCGAAGGCCAGCTGCCCGGTCTGCGGAATGAAGATGGAAGCGAAGCCCGGCAAGTGACATTCGCGTATTCGGTCCAGGGGAGAACGTCGACAGTGAACTGGAAGAAGATCAAACGCTCAGCGCGGGTCGCGCTCGAACTGGTCGTCGCACTCGGCGCATCGGCGTGTTCGGGGCCAGCCATTTATCAGCCCGGTCCGAATTCGCCCGCGTCCACGCGTGCCGAGGAGGCAACGGCTCCGGCGATCGCAGCCAGCATCACGAGGGACCCTCTCGACCCCAGCACGCTGAAGCCGTCCAGCGAGATGCACATGCATATGCACCATCGGGAAGTACCGTCGCCGGCACCCGCGCAGGCGCCGACGCCGACGCCGACGCCGATGGATGGAATGCCGATGGGTGGAGAAGAACACGGGGCGGGTCATGCGCATTAGTCGCGTCGTTCGCACGGAGCTCGTTGCGCCGCTTTCGCTCTTGCTCGCTGCGTGCGTCAGTCAATCCACGGCGCGGGACTACGGTGCGGTCCGTGAAATGACGGCGGCAAGGGTTGATTTCCGCCTCCCGGAGCAGCAGATGGAGGTCGGCCGTGACGACGTCGATGCCGATGTGCGAGCACTTCTGAAGCTGCCGCTCACCGAGCAGAGCGCAATACGCATCGCACTGCTCAACAACCACGACTTGCGCGCCGAGCTCGGCAGTCTCGGTATCGCCCGTGGGCAGCTCGTCCAAGGCAGCTTGTTGCCGAATCCTGAGTTCGAAGCGGCGGTTCTGCCGCCGACCAAGACCGGCAACACGACCGATTGGGATCTTGGAGCGGGCATCGATCTCACGTCGCTCATTCTTCGTGGACAACGATCGGGCATCGGTGAAGCCGAAGTCGAGGCTGCGCGCGCTCGTGTCGCCGCTGCCGTGTTGGAGCTCGGGTTTCACGTACGCACTGCGTACTACTCGGTGCTCGCCAGCAGTCAACGCCTCGAGCTGATGCAAACGGCGCTGGCGGCCTTTGCCGCCGGCTATGAGACGGCACGTACGCTGCGAGCGGCGGGCAATACGACGGAGCTAGATCTGGCCACCGAGCGCGCCGCGTACGAGGCGGCTCGCGTCGCCGTGTCGGAAGCGGAAGCCGATCTCTTGGACGACCGAGAGCGTTTGAACGTGCTGCTCGGCGTGCACGGCTCTGAGACCGCGTGGACGGTCGCGCAGCGCTTGCCGGAAATACCCGCCCAGCTTCCCGACCAAGCGCACCTCGAGTCTCGAGCGATCGATGCAAGTCTCGAGCTCGCGGAGACGCGGGCGCTGCTGAAAGCAATGAGTCGGCGCGTTGGGCTCGCGGAGAATTCGGGTTGGTTGCCCGATCTATCTGTCGGTGTGCGAGCGCAGCGCGACAGCGGAGAATGGAACGTAGGGCCTGCGGTCCATGGCACGCTGCCCATCTTCAATCGCCAGCAAGGCGGCGTGATCACGAACCAAGCGCGCTTCGACCAGCTCCGCGATCACTATGTCGCGATCGCGGTCGAGGTCAGATCCGCGGTTCGAGCAGCGCGCAACCGAACGGCTTCCGCGCAGCAGCGTGCGCAGCACTATCGCGACGTGCTCTTGCCCGCGCGCCAGGAAGTGCTGAAGCAAGCGACGCTTCAGTACAATGCGATGCAGATCGGCGTATTCCAGCTGCTGCAGGCGCGCCGCGATCAGCTCGATGCCGCGCGCGGCTACATCGAGACGCTGCGCGAGTATTGGCGAACGCGTGCCCAGCTGGACCAAGTGCTTGCTGGAGGTCTTGCGGGCTCCGTGGGGCCAATGAGCTCGGAGCAATCACGAGGTGGCGCGCTGTCCTCGACGTCTGCCCTTGCCGACTGAACCGCAGGAGAAAGAACCATGAAACGCAGAGACTTCATGATGGCGGGGACGGTGGCGGCAAGCGGTGCTCTCCTGCTCCAGGGAATGTCCGAGGTCGCTCATGCTCGAGGTGCTGAGCCGAGGCGCGCAGCAACGTCGCCGTCGGCGCAAACGAAAGTAGCTGCGCCCGGAGGCCAAGTATCCGTCACGACGCCGAACGGGACGACGCTACCCTGGCAATATCTGAAGGGCGTCAAGGTTGGGCACCTGATCGCGGCCCCGCTGCAGCACGAGTTTGCTCCGGGCTTGAAGGGCGAGTGTTGGGGTTACAACGGTCGCACGATCGGACCCACCATCGAGGCGGTGGAAGGGGATCGTGTTCGCATCTATGTCACGAATCATTTGCCGGAGCCGACCTCGCTCCACTGGCACGGCGTGCTCTTGCCTAATGGCATGGACGGTGTCGCCGGCCTGACTCAGAAGGCGATAGCACCGGGAGACACGTTCAAGTACGAGTTCACGTTCACACGGCCAGGTACGTTCATGTACCACCCGCACTACGACGAGATGACGCAGATGGCGCTCGGCATGGTGGGGATGATCGTCGTCCATCCCCGCGCGCCGCATGGCCCGCACGTCGATCGCGACTTCGTGTTGATGACGCATGAATGGAAGATTCGCGCGGGTGCGAGTCGTCCCGATCCCGGCGCGATGCTCGACTTCAACGTGCTCACCTTCAACAGCAAAGCGTATCCGGGGACCGAACCGCTCGTCGTGGAGCGTGGCGAGCGCGTGCGCATCCGCCTCGGCAACCTGAGCGCGATGGATCACCACCCGATTCATCTTCACGGCTACTACTTCAACGTGACGGCGACAGACGGCGGCTACATACCTCCTGCGGGTCAGTGGCCCGAGACCACAGTGCTCGTTCCTGTCGGCAGCACGCGCACCATCGAGTTCGTGGCGGATGTCCCTGGCGATTGGGCGATGCACTGTCACATGACCCATCACGTGATGAATCAGATGGGTCACGATGTTCCGGTCATGCTCGGTGCGGATGCCAAACGCATCAGCCGGCGCGTGCGCGCGGTCGTGCCCGCGTACATGGCGATGGGCGAGAACGGCATGGGCGAGATGGGTGATATGGGCATGCCGATCCCGCCCAACAGCATCCCGATGGTCGGCGGCAAAGGACCGTTCGGCACGATAGACATGGGTGGCATGTTCACGATCTTGAAGGTTCGCGACGACGCGAGGAGCGAAGATGGAACGGGTTGGCACCGTCATCCCGAGGGCAGCGTGGCGACCAGTGCCAGCGCGACTGACCTAGCCGCGGACAGCATCGATCCGTCCCGCAAGGCCGGCGAGCAGGGCTAGCGGTGTCGAGCGATGTGGTCTCAATCAGAGCGCCGTGCGTCGCAAGCGCAGCGCGTTCGCGATCACAGACACCGAGCACGGACGCCTCACTGCTCGTTCTTTTTCTTCTCCGCCCGCGCACGCTTCGCCTTGCGCTCGGCGCGCTCGCGTTCGGCCAAGAGCGGCACGAGCCAGCTCAGCTTCGCGTTCGGCTCAGGCTCGAAGTCGGCCACGGCCACCGGCCACTCGGAGGCTTCCGCGGCCAGCTCGCACATCATCACGGCTTCGGCTGCCGCTTGATCTGCACGCAGACCAAGCTTCTGCAGACGCTTCTGCAGCGTGCGCGCTACGGCCAACCGCGTCGCCAGCTCCGCCAGGCCCACGTCGAACGGCCCCCAGGGCAGCCAACGGAACATCCACAGCTCGTCCGCGATCCAGTCGTTCCAGATCTGGTCCGGCGTCTCCGGCTTCTTCGTGCGCTTGATCGCGCGCTCGAAGGCTGCCGCCCACGGACGCTCGCGCTTCGGCGGCGTATGTCCCGAATACAGCTCCAGCAAGCCATCGCCGAACCACGTGAGCGCGAGACCGCCCGCGCTGCCGTCGTTGCCGTCGAGATGATTCGCCGCGACGATCGACCAGTTCAGGGACTGCAGCTCGGGCAGCGGCTTCTGCTCCAGCACGAGCTCGGCCTTCTCGCCGGCGTGGAGGCGCGCGATCAGCGGCGTCTCGATCTCGAGGTAGCGCGCGAACGGCAGACGCATGCGCTCGGTCATTTCGATCCGGTCCGTGATGATGCGATCGGTCTCCAGGCGCCCGGCGCGATCACGTAGCGAGCGCTCGGCATCGTCGACCATCAACGGGGGTCGCTCGCCGAGCGTGCGGCACGGGCAGCGATGCTCGGTCGTGATGCGCCCGCCGATCGGTGTGGCCGTGAGCCCGTACGGGAAGCGCTGACAGCCGCCCGGCTTCTTGTCCGGTCCTTCGAGCCGATGGATCGTGCAGCCCTTGGCGTCGAGGTACACGCAGCCGCCGTTCGGCGCGGGCGCGCACACGTAGCCTTCGACATCGTCGCTGTACACGACCGACAGCTTGCGTCGGGCACGCAGATCGCGCGCTTCCGAGATCGTGACGGGCCCGAGCGCGTGGATGTCGGTGCAGCACAGGCCGTCACCAAAGCATTGAAAGCGCGCGCCGGGGCGCACGATCAGCGGACGAGGAATGGGTGCGCGGCTTTTGGCAGACACGCGAGCGCTTTAACTGATCGGCATGCTGCGCGCTAGATCCTCCAGCACATTCTCCGTCGTCGCGAAGTCGATGCAGGCGTCGGTGATGCTCTGCCCGTAGGTGAGCGACTTGCCCGCGACCAGGTCCTGCCTGCCCGCCACCAAGTGACTCTCAATCATGACGCCCAAGATCGCGCGGTTGCCGCCCGCGACCTGCTTGGCCACGTCGCTTGCCACGGCCGGCTGGTTGTCGTGCTTCTTCTGGCTGTTGTCGTGGCTGATGTCGATCAGCACGCGCGTGTTGAGCCCGGCGGCCGACAAGCGCTGCTCCGCTTTGCGCACATCGGCTTCACGGTAGTTCGGTCCCGCGCTGCCACCGCGCAGCACCACGTGCGAGTGCGGATTGCCGGCGGTGCGCACCACGCTGACCTGGCCCGTGCCATCGATGCCGATGAAGCTGTGCGGCTCGCGCGACGCCTTCATCGCGTTGATCGCGACATCGAGGCCACCGTCGGTGCCGTTCTTGAAGCCGACCGGCATCGACAAGCCCGACGCCATCTCGCGATGCGTCTGGCTCTCGGTCGTGCGCGCGCCGATCGCGCTCCAGGCGATCACGTCCGCGAGGTACTGCGGCATGATCGGATCGAGCGCCTCGTTGGCTGCCGGCATGCCCAGCTCCGCGAGCTCGAGCAGCAGCGTACGCGCCACGCGCAGGCCCTTGCCCACGTCGCAGCTGCCATCGAGATCGGGATCGTTGATCAGCCCCTTCCAGCCGACGGTCGTGCGCGGCTTCTCGAAGTAGCCGCGCATGCATACGAGCAGCGAATCCGCGTAGCGCTCGCGCAGTTTCAACAGCTTGTGCGCGTAGTCGAGCGCGGCCGCCGGGTCGTGAATCGAGCAGGGCCCGACGATCACGAGCAAGCGCCGATCGCGCCCGTGCACGACCGCTTCGATTTCGCTGCGCGTGCGGGCCACGGTGCTGGCCGCGCGCTCGCTGATCGGCAGCTCGGCGAGGATTTGATTGGGTGTTGCAAGGGGCATGGTGGCGACTACGCGAAGGTTCTGGGTGTTGGGCATGTCGGACTCCAAACGCGAAAAGCCCCACTCGCTGATCCCGGGTGCCGAGTGGCACCGGGTGGCGAAGGGGGCTGCGTGAAACTCGCAAAACTCGCTCGTGTCTAGCGCGTACGCGCTACGAGGCCTCCCTAGCGCCACCCAAAGGGGGCGTAGGTAAACCACCATCCGAGAGCCGAAGGCTGCTCGGGTAGAGCATCAGGATAAAAGACAGCGAGCACGGTTCAGTCAATCTACTACGGATGTTGGTACGGCGCCAACGTGGGGAGGGAGCTGAACGGTCGCGGGGTCCGATACCGTGGGGAAAACCATCCCACGCTGCTGGCGTCCGGCACCTTTTCACTGAGAGCCGCCTCGGGGATGGTTACGGGGGTGCCCACGCGCGATCAGACCTACGCCCCGAGACCGTTCAACTCGGCAACATCCCATGCACGCGCTTCAACACCGGCCACTGCCAGATGCGTTCGCACTCGAAGAAGGACGCGTAGGCGATGAACGAGAGCGGGTAGGGGAACGCGATGGCCATCGTGGCGAGCACGCCCACGTGGAAGCCGAAGATGCCGAGTACCCACAGCTTCGCGAGGCGCTTGTGGAAGAGCGCGAGCGGGCCGCCTAGCTCGAGCAGCATCGTCAGGACACCGATGGCAGGGAACGGCCAGCTGCGCTGCACGAGCCAGGCGCCGAACGGCGAGTAGATCGAGCCGACCTGGGCTTTGCGCAGCGCGTCGTAGGCGATGTAGTTGCGCAGGATCTCGCCGTGCATCCAGCTGACGCCGCTCAGCTTCAGCTTGGCGACGCCAGCCAGCACGTAGCTCGTGACCGTGAGCGCGCACAAAAGGCGCAACGGCCAGCCGAACCGCGCGTCGGGAGTGGGTGTCGCGCTGCGCGCGCGGCGCGCGTCGAATGACAGCGTCGCGGCCGCTGGGGACAGCGCGAGCACTCCGAGCTGCACGACCAGGAGATTGTCGGTGTGGAACACCATGCCCCAGCTGTTTCGGTAGCTGGTCAGCGCGAGCACGAGCAGCGCGAACACAGGGCCGAGCACGCGGAAGCGAATGCCGAGCGTGAACGCGACGCCGCTTGCAAGCGTCAGCGCGTACAGCACGAACACGTAGCTTGGCGGTACGGGCCCCGACAGCAGGTGCGCCGCTCCGACCGGCTCGAACGTGCGCGCATCGAAGCCACGGAAGTCGGCGAGCACGCTGGCGCGTACCGCGAGGTAGACGACTGCGAACGCTCCGCACAGCACACGCAGGGTCGCCAAGCGCTCGGCGGGCGCAGGCGCCAGGAACGCAGCATCGAATCGCTCGAAGAGGCTCATGGCTTGCTGCCGTCCGCTGCGGGTACTGCCTTCGTGCCGCGGGGCACGGGACAGCTCACGTGCACGTGCCCCTTGGTTCTAGGCACGCGCCCCGCGAGAAAGTCGATCGCGTCCACGCGCCGCGTCACGAGCTCGACACGCTGCGCGTCGCCAAGCTCCGGCTCGCGAGCCGCCGCGACCCGCTGCGCGATGCTCTCGCATAGTGCATGCGTGGCGTCGGGCCCCGCATCGAGTGCCCTACGCAGGGTTGCCACCGCCAGCATCGCTTCGCTGTTTGCGACGAAGCGCGGCGCGAGATTCACGCGCCGTCCGCGGGTCCCTACGGCGACCGCTCCAGCCACGTCGTTCACGCGGTCTCGCCCGTGGGCAAACATCGGGTACGTCGACAGTGGGAAGCCGTCGTTGTCGGCGTCACGAAATGCCGGCGCCGCCACCAGCGCGATGAACGCAGCGGAAAGGCCATACGCGCGCAGCCGCTCGTTCATCGCACGCTCAGCTCCCCTCATGTCACTTGGGGGCCATGCGCAGCGCACCGTCCAAGCGCACGACCTCGCCGTTCAAGTAGTCGTTCTCGACCATGTGCAGCGCGAGCTGAGCGAAGTCGTCGGGGCGGCCCAGGCGCGACGGGAAGGGGATGCCGGCGGCCAAGGCTTGGCGCTGCTCCTCGGGCAGCAACGCGAGCATCGGCGTGTCGAACGTGCCCGGCGCGATCGTCAGCACGCGGATGCCCGACTTGGACAGATCACGCGCAGCCGGCAAGGTCATGCCCACGACAGCGGCTTTCGACGCGGCGTACGCGAGCTGACCGATCTGGCCGTCGAACGCGGCCACCGAGGCGGTGTTGATCACGACGCCGCGCGCTCCGTCCTGCAACGGCGCGTTCTTGGCCATGGTCGCCGCCGACAGCCGCAGCACGTTGAACGTGCCGATCAAGTTCACCTGTACGACCGTGTTGAAGAAGCCGAGATCATGAGGGATCCCGTCCTTGTTCACGGTGCGCTGCGCCCACGCGATGCCCGCGCAGCTCACGGCGATGCGCAGCGGCGCGAGGCCCTGCGCCAGCGTCACGGCGGCCTGCACGTCGGCCTCCGAGGTCACATCCGTCTTCGCGAAGCGCACGTTCTCGCCCAGCTCCTGCGCGAGTGCCGGGCCGCGCTTCTCATCGCGATCGACGATCACTACGCGCGCGCCGGCTGCGCACAGGCGCCTGACCGTCGCTTCGCCAAGCCCCGATGCTCCACCCGTGACGATCGCCGACGATCCTTCGATGCGCATGTCCGTGTCTCCTTGTTCATGCGTTTCGTATCACAAGAGCCGAGGTTCTTTCACGTATCGCTCGAACGGCAGGCGCCCACGAGATCGCCCGCACCTGTTGACACACGCGCGAACTGACCTAGTGTTGCGCCCTCGTCGAGGAAACGGAGTTGCGTCATGGCGTTGTGGTTCGATGAAACCTACGGCGGTCAGATCCGCTTTGGCCTGAAGCTGAAGCGCTCGATCTTTCACGGCAAGAGCGAGTACCAGAGCGTCGACGTGGTCGAGACGGAAGTCTTCGGTCGCGCGCTCGCGCTCGAAGACGCCTGGATGACCAGCGAGCGCGACGAAGCGCACTACCACGAGATGATCGTGCACCCCGCGCTGACCGTGGCGCGCCGCATCGAGCGCGTGCTGGTGATCGGTGGCGGCGACGGCGGCACGGTGCGCGAAGTCTTGCGTCACGCCGAGGTCAAGCACGTGACCATGGTCGAACTCGACAAGATGGTGGTCGATGCCTGCCGCGAGCACCTGCCCGCCTTCAAGGTGCCGTGGGACGACAAGCGCCTCACGATGCGCTTCGAGGACGGCATCGCCTACCTCAACAACTACAAGGGCGAGCTCTACGACGTGATCCTGATCGACGGCTCCGACCCGGTCGGCCCTGCCGAGGGCCTGTACTCGAGCCCGTTCTACGAGAGCGCCAAGAAGTGCCTGACGAAAGACGGCGTGCTCGTGTCGCAGACCGAGTCGCCGATCGCGATGGCCGACGACTTCGCGCGCATCGTGAAGACGCTGCGCACATCATTCAAGCGCGCCGAGCCGTTCTTCGTGCCGATCCCGCTGTACCCGAGCGGCATGTGGAGCTTCACGTTCGCGAGCGACGCGCTCGACCCGCAAGCCTTCGACGAGGCGCGCGCCAAGCGCATCGAGGACGGTGCACGCTACTACAACCGCGACATCCATCGCGCCGCGTTCGCGCAGCCAAGCTTCGTGCGCAAGCTGCTCGGCTGAGCTGGCTGGTTTCGACCGCGAGCGGCGCACTGTCAGTCACGTGGCCACGTGCGCCACGCCGTACGCACGCGCTCAGCGAGCTTTTCGCCGTGCGCGCGCGCAAAGGTCCAGGCGTGCCGCATGGCGGGCAGCCCGTGCTCCAGCCAGAGCACGCGCACGCGAACGGCTGCGCGACGCGACGCGGCGAGGCTCGCGCGTGAGCCGACGCGTGCATGCTCGCGCAAGACGGGCCAGTGGCGTTCCAGCTGCGAGCGCGCGCTGGCAAGACCACGTGCGAGCGCGCTCGGCGTCACGTAGGGTGCCGCGACGAGCTCTCCGTCGTGCCGCAAGTCCTGAATCGCGCGGAGCAACGCCGCGGCATCGGCGAACCGCTCCTCGCGCGCCTTCGCCAGTGCGCGCTCGATCAGCGCCTGCAGACCCGTCTCGGGACCCAGCTCCGCGCGCCGTTCGGCAAGCGTTGGAATTGCGGCGCTGAGGTGCTGGCGCAGCAGCTCCGGCGCTTCACCCGTGAACGGCGGCGCGCCGGTGAGCATCTCGAACAGCAGCACACCGACCGAGTACAGGT
>JADGRF010000154.1 GCA_017881055.1 Sandaracinaceae bacterium | reverse complement strand
TTGACCTCGGCGTTGACCTCGGCGTTGACCTCGGCGTCGCCCTCGACGACGTCCGCGTCGGCATCGGCGCGCGCGACACCGTTCGGCTCCGCATAGAGCTTGTTCAGCGACGAGCGCGTGCCGAGAAACGTGGCGACGAACAGAAGGCCCGCGATGCCGAACAGGCGCAGCGTTCGTAGCGAGCCCCCACGGCGGCCCGATACGCGGCCCGGTCCGGGTGAAACGTGTAACGCGCGTACTGCTTGCGTCATCGGCGCTGTGCCTCTTCACCCACCTTGGCGCACGCCTCGAGTCACCGCAAGTGGAGTTGACGTCGAAAAGCGCAGGTCGCCGCGTGTTGTAACGAGCCCGGAGTTCGTGCGACGTAGCTCGCAGCATGACCGCAACTTCCTCGAAATCTATGCAGGGCAAGGTGGCGCTGATCACCGGCGCCAACACCGGGATCGGCTTGGTCACCGCGCGCGAGCTGGCGAAAGCCGGCGCGCACGTGTTCATCGCGTGCCGATCGGCAGCGAAGGCCGAGGCCGCGCTCGCCGAGATCCGGGTCCTCGGGCTCGCGAACGCGAGCTCGCAGCCCAGCGCGCAGGTCGAAGTGCTGGCGCTGGATCTCTCGGATCTGGCGTCCGTCCGCGGCGCGGCGCAGACCTTCTTGGCGCGCGGCTTGCCGCTCCACCTGCTGATCAACAATGCAGGCATGGCCGGCACGCGCGGCTTCACGAAGTCGGGCTTCGAGCTGGCGTTCGGCGTCAATCATATCGGGCACTTCTTGCTCACGCAGCTGCTGCTGGAGCGCGTCGTGAGCTCCGGGCCCGCGCGCATCGTGACGGTCGCCAGCAAAGCGCACTACGACGCGAAAGGCCTCGACTGGGAGGCCGTTCGTAAGCCGACCAAGGCGATCACGGGCCTGCCCGAGTACGCAGCGTCCAAGCTCGCGAACGTGCTGTTCAGCGCGGAGCTTGCGCGACAGCTGACTGGCACCCAGGTCACCACCTATTCGCTGCACCCTGGCGTGATCGCATCCGACGTGTGGCGCGCCGTGCCTTGGCCGGTGCGCTCGCTGATGAAGCTCGGCATGCTCAGCACCGAGGAAGGCGCAGCCACCACGCTGCACTGCGCGCTGTCCGAGCAGGCGGGCACGCAGTCCGGTCTTTACTACGACAAGTGCGCGCCTCGCGAGCCCAGCGTGCTCGCGCAGGACAAAGCGCTCGCCGCCGAGCTCTGGAAGCGCAGCGACGCGTGGGTCGCAGCGCAGTGACGTAGCACGCACACCGCGCCGCTACTTGGGCGCGCAGACTTTGCCCTTGCCGGCGGACACGCCTTTGCATTTGTAGCCGTCGCGGCAGTCGGGATCGCCGTTGCACGCCGGCAGGCAGAACGTCATCGGACCTTTGGGATCGAGGTCGGTCTTCACGTCTTCGCTGTCGCAGAACGTGCCGACGGGACATTCGCCCAAGCTGCCGGATGCTGCGCACGCCACCGCGCACTCGCCGTCTTTGCCCGAGGTGATGCACACGCCCGCGGGGCCACACATCGACGAGTCCGTGCAGGTGGCGCCGATCAGCGTGCCGTTGCCGGAGGCGCCGCCGCACGCGGCGAACAAGAGACCTGCGGCGAGGCCCAGCGGCGAGAATCGAAACGAGTTGCGCATCCCGTGAGCGTACGACGCGCGCGCGGCGGATGGCCAGCCGCTCGGAGGGCGTGGCTGGACAGCTTCATGGCTTGGGATGGATCTTGACGACGACGGAGTCGCTGAAGCTGCCCGCTTTGACCGACACGTCCGTGGTACCGGCAGCGTGGGCCTGCACGACGACATCGAGCCCCGCGTCGAACGAGGCCCCGGTCGCAATCAGGAACGCCGTGAGGTCCGCGACCTTCGCGTTCGAGCTGCGCCAATGCACGCCTTCCGGCGAGAGTAGCTTCCGCCCGAGCTCGTCGTAGAACGCCACGGACAAGTCCATCGTGTCACCTGCAACCAACTGGAAGCTCGTGCCGGTCACGGAGCCTAGGCGCGTCGTGTACGTGCCGGAGAACTCCGCACGCTTCGGCTCGCGGACCTGCACGACGGCGCGGTCGATCAGGTCGGCGTGGCGGTCGCGCAGCTCGAGCGTCGCATCGCCGGCCGCGTTCGCCTGCACCAGCACGGAGTTGTCACAGTGCTTCTCGTACGGAGCTTGGCAGCTGGCGTCCTCTGCGATGTCGATCGCACCGCCTTTGTTGTCCGGGCGCTTGCACCGGCACGCGCGCTCCACCGCGAACTCCGCGATCTTCGGATCGCTGCTCGTGACCGAGAGGCCGGGGACATCGCCTGGGTCGCTGAGCGCGATCGTCTCGCGCGTGCCTGCGAGCAGTGGCTGATCGAGCGGGCAGCCGAAGAAGCAGCTGCGCTGAAAGCTGAAGTCGACGCGACCGAGCTCACCGCCGCTGCTGCTGCTCGACGGCGTGTCGGCGAGACAGCCGGAGCCAGCGAAGGCCGCCACGGCACCTATAGCCCAAAGCCGCATCCCGAGTAGCACAAAAACCTCGCGTTGCAGGAAGTCGATGAGGCAGCCTATCACGCACGCGAGAGCCCCGAGCGTGACAGCGGCGGCGCCGACATCCTTCATGCTCGAAAGGGTAGCGCGAATACGCCCGCAAGCGCTCGGCAGATCGGCGGCACGCGCGACGGACGCAGCCCATCGACCAGCGTGATCGGTCCCGCCGCGCTGAGCGTGTGAAACCCAAGACCGAACAGCGGATCGCTCGGCACAAGGCGCCGCACGACGTGCTCCTCGATCAGCTCCGGTGAGCAGCTCACGATCTCGAGCAGCGCGAGCGCACCGCCGTAGCGTGCCGATCCGTCCTGTACCGGCCGATACCAACGCCCGTCCGCTTCGAACGGCAAGCCGGCTGCGCGCACGTGCGAGCCGTCGCGAGAGAGCGGGTTGTGCCGGTGCGCGTGGTACGGACCGAGCAGGCTCTCGGCGAAGAACACGTGCAGCTCTTGGCGCGGCAGCGCCGCATGATGCAGCACGAACAACCACCACAACCCCGCGCGGCGAAACAGCACGGGGTCCGCGGCGCCGAACGCGTCGAGCACTATGTGCTCGGCGGAAACGCGTCCGCGCGCGAGATCGAGCTCGAGCAAGCTGGTGCGACCGGTCGCGCCCTGCTCGGGCACGCAGAAGACGCGCCCATCGTCGTGCACGGGACACGGGAACGACACGTGATGGGCCGGCGCATGCAGGGTGCGCCGTGTAAATTGCAACGAGCCCGGAGCTTGCTCGCGCAGCTCGACGAGGCGGCCCTTGCGCCGCGTGTAGTCGTAGGCCTCGCAGATCACGACCAGGCCCTGCTCGCTCTGAAGCGCGAAAGGATCCGCGTAGTACTCGTGCACGGGCGCGCGCGGCAGCCACTCGATCTGCGGTTCGAACGCGGGATCGACGAAGCGCGCGATCGGGGCGCGCACGATCCCGATGTGCCAAAGCGCATCGAGCTGGGGGAGCAGGGGCATGAAGCCGCGGGAGTGTCGCACGAGCGAGCGTGCGAGGTACAATCGCGTTTCGGCAGCTCGACGCGCCGCCCACGATGGCCACGGGGTTTCGCGGAGTCGTCTACGACCTCGGCCTTTCCGCCACCCAGCGCGACTTCGTGCAGCGACGTTTTCCGGGCTGCCAGTTGCACACCTACTTCGGCCCGTTCCCCGATCACATGCGCGTCCGGCGCGCCCTTGCCCCTTGTACTGAACCCTTCGAAAACGGAACCCCTTGCATTCGGCTCGGAGCGGGCGTACCCCTCACGCACGCCGAGTGATCCGAGTGAATGGATCAGCGGGGGACCCACCCCTTCCGGGGCGAACGTGGAGAGGACGTGACTTCGGTCACGCGACTCCAACGCAGGCCAACTCTTCCGGCCTGAGCCCTTCAGCTAACTCCGCAGGCGCGAGGAAGAGGACGCTCGACCGACCGTACAACCACGGCTCGCGCGCCCTCGAAGCAGAGGTGCGATGGCTAGCGTAGGTCGACTCGTGTTCGGGGCGCCGAAGGACATCAAAGATCCTGAGGCTTTTCACAAGATGTCGCTGATCGCGCTGCTGGCGTGGGTCGGCTTGGGCGCGGACGGCTTGTCGTCGTCGGCCTACGGTCCGGATGAAGCGTTCCGTGCGCTGGGCGAGCACACGGGGCTCGCGTTCTTCTTAGCGCTCGCCACCGCGGCCACCGTCTTCATCATCAGCTACGGCTACACGCGCATCATCGAGCACTTCCCGTCCGGCGGCGGCGGCTACGTGGTGGCTTCGCGCTTGCTGGGCGGACGCGTCGGCGTCGTGTCAGGTGCAGCGCTGCTGGTCGACTACGTCCTGACGATTACGATCTCGATCGCGAGCGGCGCCGATGCCGTGTTTTCGTTCCTGCCACCCGCGTGGCTGGTCTGGAAGCTGCCGCTCACGGTCGTCGGCCTCGTGCTGCTCACCGTCATGAACATTCGCGGCGTGAAGGAGTCGGTGCAGTCGCTCGTGCCGGTGTTCTCGATCTTCCTGCTGACGCATGCGGTGTTGCTGATCGTTGCGATCGGCGGCCATCTCGGAACCGCGGCTGCAACGGCGCACGAGGTGAAGCAGAGCCTGCACGGCACGGTGAGCGCGCTCGGGGCCTGGGGCGTGCTCGCGCTGTTCGTGCGCGCGTACTCGATGGGCGGCGGCACCTACACCGGCATCGAAGCCGTCTCGAACGGCGTCGCGATGATGCGCGAGCCACGCGTACAAACCGCCAAGCGCACCATGCTGCTGATGGCGGCATCGCTGGCCATCACCGCCGGCGGCATCCTGCTCGCGTACTTGCTCGTGCACGCGCATCCGGTCGAGGGCAAGACCATGAACGCGGTCCTGCTCGAGGCGGTGGCCGGCAACTGGAGCCTCGCCGGTGTGCCCGTCGGCAAAGGCTTCGTGATCGTCGCGCTGCTCAGCGAGGGCGCGCTCTTGTTCGTCGCCGCGCAGGCAGGCTTTCTCGACGGACCGCGCGTGATGGCGAACATGGCGACCGACTCGTGGCTGCCGCACCGCTTCGCCGCGCTCTCGGATCGCCTGTCGATGCGCAACGGCATCCTGCTCATGAGCGCCGCGGCCTTTGGCGCGCTCGCGTACACGCGCGGCGACGTCGGCAAGCTCGTGGTCATGTATTCGATCAACGTGTTCGTCACGTTCTCGCTCTCGAACCTGGCGATGTCCACGTTCTGGATCCGGCACCGCGCCGAGCACAAAGATTGGTACCGGCACTTGCCCGCGCACCTGCTCGCGCTGCTCTTGTGCGTGCTGATCCTCGCGATCACGGTGTACGAGAAATTCGGCGAGGGTGGCTGGCTCACGCTCGTGATCACAGCGTTCTTGATCGGCCTGTGCTTCTTCATTCGCCAGCACTACAAGCGCGTGGTGCGCGCGCTGAAGCAGCTCGACGTGCAGCTGCCCTCGCCCGTCTTCCCAGCGTCCGAGCCCGAGGAGCCGAGCGCGTTCGTGGAAGGACCGACGCCGCACCTGGAAGAGCACCACGGCCGGCGCGATCCCGATCCGGAAAAGCCGGTCGCGATCCTGTTCGTCGGTGGCTACAGCGGCCTTGGCCGCCACGCGCTGACCACGCTCCTACAGATGTTCCCCGGACACTTCCACGGCGTCGTGTTCTTGAGCGTCGCGGTCGTCGACTCGGAGAGCTTCAAGGGGCCCGATCAGCTCTCAGAGCTGGAGTCACGCACGCGCGAGCACCTCCTGCGCTACGAGCGCTACGCACAGACGCTGGGCTTGCGCGCGTCGAGCGCGTTCTCGGTGGGCACCGAGGTCGCGGTCGAGGGCGAGAAGATCGCGAGCGCGCTCGTGCGGCGCTACCCGAAGGCGCTGTTCGTCGCCGGGCAGTTGATCTTCGAGCGCGACACCATGTGGAACCGCGTGCTGCACAACGAGACCGCGTTCATGGTGCAAAAGCGCCTGCAACACCAAGGCATGCCGATGATCGTCGTGCCCGTGCGCATCGATCTGGAAGGCGAGCGCGCCGTGGCGACCGTGCTCACGAACGCAGCCTAGGTGTTGTGCGCGAGCGCCTGCGCGATCACGCG
>JADGRF010000153.1 GCA_017881055.1 Sandaracinaceae bacterium | reverse complement strand
TCGGCGTCCCGGAAGGGCCTGCGCCGCTCGAGGCGCAGCTCGTGTTCACCATCGATGGCCGTCAGGTGCAAACCTCGCGCGCCGTCGCGTTCAAGTGGACCGACCCGGTCCTGGGTGAGCGCTACCGTGCGGTCGAGGTGCTGCCGGCGGTCAGCGTCGACATCGCGGAGCGCGTGCTCGTGCTCCGTGACGGCAAGGCGCGCGACGCCCACGTGCGCGTGCGCTCGCTCGCGGGCGCCAAGGGCACGTTGAGCCTCACGGCGGCTGCCGCCGACTCGGAGGTAACTCGCGCGCAAGCGCGCTTCGAGGTGACTCCCGCGCAGGCACGCTTCGAGCTTGCGGCCGGCGGCGAGACCGAGCTCACCTTTCACGTGAACGCACATGGCGCAGCTGACACAGGCGTGCTGCGCGCCGTTGCGCACGTGGACGGCGATCCCCGCGCCTACGATCGGGGTCTAGTGCGCATCGACCACGCGCACATTCCGATGCAGACCGTGTTGCCCGTCGCCGAGCTGCGCGCCGTCCACGTGAGCCTCGAAAAGTCGCGCAGCAAAGTCGGCTACATTCCGGGCGCGGGCGACGAGATCCCTGCGGCGCTGCGAGAGCTCGGCTATCAAGTGGTCGAGCTTTCGGCAGGTAGTCTCGGCCCGGCTCAGCTCGCGGGACTCGACGTGATCGTCACGGGCGTGCGCGCGTGGAACGTGGAACCGAAGCTCGTGGCCCAGCACGCCGCGCTGATGAACTGGGTGCACGGCGGCGGCACGCTCGTCGTTCAATACAACACCAACAACCGCATCGCGCCCGTGCCCCCGGATCTGGGCCCGCTGCCGTTCACGATTGCGCAGGGCCGCGTGACCGATGAAAACGCGCAGGTCACGCTGGCGGACGATCCCATCCTCGCGCAACCCAACCGGATCACGGCGGCGGACTTTGTCGGCTGGGTCCAGGAGCGAGGCTTGTACTTCGCCGACACCTGGGATGCTCATTACCGCGCGCCGCTCAGCATGTCGGATCCTGGCGAGAAGCCGCTGCGAGGTTCACTCTTGGTCGCCAAGCACGGCAAGGGCGCCTTCATCTACACCGGCCTTGCGTTCTTTCGTCAGCTCCCCGCCGGTGTGCCGGGCGCGTACCGCTTGTTTGCGAACCTGATCGAATATGGACGAGCTCACTGACGACGACTCGCGGCGCTTCCGCAAGCTGTACGTGCTCGTGCTCGTGGTGCTCGCGCTCGAGATCGCTGCGCTCTGGGCGATCACGCAGGCGTATTCGTGAGCGCGCTCGACTGGACCATCTTGCTCGTCACGATCGCGGCCATCGTCGCGTATGGAACGCTGCGCGACCGGGCCACCACGATGGACGGCTTTCTGCGCGCAGGTGCCGACCTGCGCTGGTGGACGCTTGGTCTGTCGATCATGGCGACCCAGGCCAGCGCGATCACCTTCTTGTCCGTGCCCGGCCAAGCCTACCAAGACGGCATGGGCTTCATTCAGTTCTACTTCGGCCTGCCGATCGCGATGGTGATCTTGGCTGCGTTGATCGTGCCGATCTACCACCGGCTGCGTGTCTATACGGCGTATCAGTATCTGGAGATTCGCTTCGACCGCAGAACGCGGCGCTTGGTCGCGGCGCTGTTCCTGATTCAGCGCGGCTTGTCGGTGGGCCTTTCGATCTACGCGCCTGCGATCGTGCTGGCCGCCGTGCTCGACTGGCCCGTGTTCACGACGAACCTGGCGCTCGGCACGGTGACGATCCTCTACACGGTCGCGGGCGGAAGCCGCGCGGTGGCGCGCACGCAGACCCTGCAGATGGCCGTGATTCTGTGCGGCATGGTGGCCGCGTTCGGCTACGCGCTGTTTCAACTGCCGAGCGAAATCAGCTTCGGGCGTGCGCTCGACCTCGCGGGCACACTCGGTAAGCTGCAACTAGTCGACGCCTCGCCGCGCTTCGATACGCGCTACACGCTGTGGTCCGGCTTGTTCGGCGGTCTGTTCGTGGCGCTGTCGTACTTCGGTACGGACCAGTCGCAGGTGCAGCGCTATCTCGCCGGGGGACCGCTTGCTGAGAGCCGGCTCGGGCTGCTGATGCACGGCTTCATCAAGATCCCGATGCAGCTGTTCGTGCTGCTGGTCGGCGTGATGGTGTTCGTGTTCTATCAGGTGAACCCGCCGCCGCTCTTCTTCAACCAGGCCGAGCTCGCGCGCGTGAGGCAGGCCGCCCCCGCCGAGGTCGCCGCGCTCGAGGCCGAGCAGACGCACATCTTCCAAGACAAGCGCGTCGCGATCTCGCAGCTGATGGCAGCACAGGCTGCACACGACGCGCCCGCGACGGCCCAAGCCCGCGCCGCCACGCGCGCCGGGGAGCTGCGCCTGCGCGAGCTGCATGCGCGCACCGGCAAGTTGATCGCGCGCAAGCGGCCGGGCGTCGACACGAAGGACGCCGACTACATCTTCATTCGCTTCGTGCTCGATCACCTGCCGCACGGTCTCATCGGCATACTCGTCGCCGTAATCCTGTGCGCGGCGATGTCGTCGTCTGCGGGTGCTCTGTCGGCGCTCGGCTCCACCACCGTCGTGGACTTTTATCAACTATCGGTGCGCCCGAACGAGAACGACGCGCACTACTTACGCGCGGCGCGGCTGTTCACAGGGCTATGGGGGGCTCTGGCCGTCGGCTTTGCCGGCTTCGCCGCGCTGCTCGATAACCTCATCCAAGCCGTGAACATCTTGGGCTCGCTGTTCTACGGCCCGATGCTCGGCGTGTTCTTGGTCGGCTTCTTCTCCCGGCGCGTGCACGCTCGCGCCGCGTTCGTTGCAACGCTCGTCGGCCAAATCGCGGTGCTGCTGGTCTTCGCGTTCTCGAGCATCACGTTCCTTTGGTACAACGTGATCGGCTGCGCGGTGGTGGTGCTCGTGGCCGCGGCGTGGCCGACGCGCTCCGCACAAACGGACGTGACGGCAGGTTAGGCGAGTCGACTTTGGTTGCAGCTGATGGCGTCCTCCGTGTGCGCTCGTTCTCCACAAATCGAGCCCCGCCCCGATGCTAGTGCGTCTGGTGTCGTGTTAGGTTCGCCTCGCCGTGACAGCGCCTTGCACGTGCCGAGCAGGGCTTCACGAAGGGGAAATCACGATGTTGCACTCGCGTCGTTCGCAATGGTCGCTCACTTGCGGGGTCTTGGCGTCTGTCGTGCTCTTGGCTTGCGAGTCGCAGAGCACGGTGTCGATCCCTGCGACTAACGTCGCAGTCACCAGCGAGGGACTCACTTCGGCGAACTGCCCGGCAGGATACAAGATCATCCAGGGCACGAACGGCGCGGACACGTTGATCGGCACGGCCGGCAACGACTGCATTCTCGGCCTCGGCGGCAACGACATCCTGTGGGGTCGCGGCGGCAACGACTACATCGCGGGCGGCAACGGCGACGACACCATCAACGGCGAAGACGGCAACGATCAGCTGTTCGGTGAAGCCGGCGTCGACACGATTCACGGCGGCCTGAACGACGACGTGATCCACGGCAACGACGGAAACGACATTCTGTATGGCGACGACGGCGACGACGTAATCGACGGCGAAGCCAACGCCGACCAGATTTGGGGCGGCAACGGCGATGACGTGGTCTACGGCGACCTCGCCAACGACACCATGTACGGCGAAGCCGGCGACGACGCGCTGATCGGCGGCGCAGGCACGAACACCGCAGACGGCGGCCCCGGCATCGACTCATGCACGGGCACGAACTGCGAGAAGCCCGCCATGACAGTGAGCGGATGCACGGTGAACTCGCAGTGCAGCTCGGGCCTGCACTGCATCGCGGACGTCGGCCTGTGCATCGGCTGCGTCTCGGATCAAGACAACGACAAGATTTGTGATAGCAAAGACGGCTGCCCAACCGATCCGTTGAAGAGCGCGCCTGGCATCTGTGGCTGCGGTGTTGCGGACACGGACAGCGACGGTGACGGGACCCCGAACTGCAAGGACGCGTGTCCGAACAACGCGCCGAAGATTGCCCCAGGCATCTGCGGCTGTGCGGTTGCGGATACGGACAGCGACGGCGATGGGACCCCGAACTGCAATGACGCGTGCCCGAACAACGCGCAGAAGATTGCTGCCGGCGTGTGCGGTTGCGGTGTTGCGGACACGGACAGCGATGGTGATGGAACGCCGAACTGCCACGACGCGTGTCCGAACAACGCACCGAAGGTAGCGCCGGGCGTGTGCGGCTGCGCTGTGGCGGATACCGACAGCGACGGTGACGGTACGCCGAACTGCAACGACGCGTGCCCGAACGACGCGCAGAAGATAGCTGTAGGCGTCTGCGGCTGCGGTGTCGCTGACACCGATAGCGATAGCGACGGGACGCCCAACTGCAACGACGGCTGCCCGAGCGATGCGGCGAAGACGAGTGCTGGCGCGTGCGGCTGCGGCACGGCTGACACCGATAGCGACAACGACGGCACTCCCAACTGCAACGACGCG
>JADGRF010000152.1 GCA_017881055.1 Sandaracinaceae bacterium | reverse complement strand
CCGCGGCATGTGTCTTGCACATCGAACGCGCATGCGCACGCATCACCGCCATCAACGCTGTCTTGCCTTGGCTGTCGTGATGACGAGTGCCGCACTCGTCGGCTTACCCGTCGCCGGAGTGGCCGCGCAGACTGGTCCTGAGACACAGGCTCCGCAGGCAGTTGCGCCGCCGCCCCGTGCGGAACAGTCCTTCCCACAAACCGTCGCGGAGCCACAGCTTCCGCAGGCGAGCACTCCGCCACCCGGTCGTGCTGAGCAGGTGCCGCCTGCACCGCACATGCACACTGTAGGTGGCTTCGAGCATCGCAGCCCAGGCCTTGCCGTCGCACTGTCCCTCACGCCGCTGCCGGTAGACTTCGGCAACTTCTACGCTGAGGATCTGACCTGGGGGATCTCCTGCACAGTCCTCGAAGCGTCGCTGATGCTACCGATGATGTGGCTGGTCGGCGGACACATGAACCATTGGAGAGATGATCGAGACGGTTGGAGCTCGGGTGAGCAGAGCGCAATGATTGGCTTCATCGCCGGCTACGCCGTGATCAAGGTGATCGCCGGCATCCATGCTGGCTCAGCAGCCAAGCGATTCAACGCAGCGCAGCGACGTGCCCCGCCCGACGGCATGCAGCCGGGAATGATGATGATGCATTTCTAGGCGTGCAGAACGAAACCGTCGGCCACCCGACACTGGGCACAAAGCAGCGGAGAACACCGAGCGGATTCATGCAACACCCGGTCGCGATGACGTGCCTGCTGCTGGTTACCGCTGGCGCCTGCGGGCGATCGATGCAACTGGCGGAACGACCACTGCTCGCGCCGGCCTCGGGCTCAAGGGTCTCATTTGATCTGCCGCTTCTCGGCGGCGGCCACCTACGCGCCAACGATCGGCTCGGCCGGTACGTCGTACTCAAGCCTTTCGCCGCCTGGTGCCACCCATGCTGGGACGAGCTTCCACCGCTGCTCGAGCTCGCGCTGCGCCACCATCAACAGACTCAGATTGCGTTCGTCGGCGTTTCGTTCGATCAGAAACCAGACTCTGCGCAGGACTTCGTGAGTCGACTGGGGATCTCCTTCCCAGTGGTCCTCGATCCGACCGCTCAGCTTGCCCGTCAACTGCAATTGCGTACGCTTTCGGAATTGTTTCTCATCAACCAAAAGGGCCAATTGCTCGCGCACTATCGGCGCTGCGACAAGGCTGCGCTGGCAGATCTCGATCGACGACTCGATGCAGTAGTTCTGGCGAAGGGAGCCCCACAATGAGCCGGCCCGTTGTGCTGGGTATCGCAGCGCTGCTTTCAGGGATTGCGGCGTGCGCCGCGAAGCCCGCGCCCCAAGCGACAAACGCCGCACCACCCGCCGCGCCCACGAGCAATGCTGCGGCAGGGAAGTACCAGTGCCCGATGCACAAGGATCAGGTGTCTGCCGACCCGAACGCACACTGTCCGGTGTGCGGCATGCACATGGTCAAAGTCACGGACAAGTAGCTGTCCAACACGGGTTGCACTACGGGCGTTTGCCTCGCGACGTATCCGCTTCCACGCCATATCGGCGCATCAAACGGTAAAAGCTCTCGCGTTCCACGCCCGCATGCGCAGCGGCGTCGGTCACGCGCCCGTCGTACTTGCGCAAGACCTCTTCCAAGTACCGGCGTGCGATCTCCTCGCGACCTCTCTCGAGTGCTTGGAGCCACGTCAACGAGACAAGATCCATGGTCACGCTCGCAGATAGGGTCTGGTTCGATACTTCCGGCGGCAGATCGGCGAGCTCGATGTGCCGACCCGTCGCGACGATGCAGGCGCGCTCGACCGCGGCCCGCAGCTGCCGCACGTTGCCGGGCCAGTCGTAGCGCTTGAGCGCGTCGAGCGCACTCTCGGAAAACCCCTCCACCTGGGTCGCGCTCGAGACCGACTGTCGCTCACGCAAGAAGTGTGTCGCCAGCAGCTCGATGTCCTCGATGCGTTCGCGCAACGGTGGAATGCGAATGACTGCAACGTTGAGGCGATACCAAAGATCTTGCCGAAAGGTCTCAGCCTTGACCATGGCCTCGAGGTCACGGTGGGTAGCGACGATCAAGCGAGCATCGACAGCACGTTCGGTCGATTCACCAACCCGGCGCACGGCGCGTTCCTCGATCGCGCACGTGAGCTTGGCCTGGAGCGGCAAGCGCATCTCCCCGATTTCGTCGAGAAACAAGCTGCCTTTGTGCGCCTCCTCGAACAGGCCGGCGTGGTCCTTCGCGGCGCCCGTGAATGCACCCCTGCCATAGCCGAACACTTCGCTTTCCAACAACTCGCTCGGGATCGCCGCGCAGTTGACGGCCACGAAGCGCTGCGACGCGCGCGGGCTGAGGCGATGAATCGCGCGGGCAAGGCGCTCTTTGCCTGTGCCGGTTTCTCCCAACAACACCACGGTGGAATCGCTGCTCGCCACGCGACGCACGAGCTTACCCAGCTCGCGCATGCTGCTGGCGGCTGCGAGCACGCCGGGCAACACCTCATCGCCCGACTTCATTTCGCTTTCTACGAGCGTGGAAGCCGTGCGGCCAAGCGCGCGCAGCACCACAGCCCGAGCGGCTTCGGGCTCGAACGGTTTGGTGAGGTAGTCAAAGGCACCCATGCGCAGCGCCTCGACCGCTGTTGGCACCGACGCGTACGCAGTCATCAGAATGAACTCGGAGCGCGGACGCAAGCGCTTGCTGGCTTCCAGCACGGCCAGACCATCGGAATCCGGCATGCGCAAATCGGAGAGCACTACGTCCACCGGCTCGGCTTCCAGAATGCGGATCGCCTCCGCCCCGCTTTCGGCCGTGAGGATGCGGGCATCGTCGCGCAGTACCTTGGCCATCAGGCGCAACATGTTTGGCTTGTCATCGACGACCAATACGATCGCACGCGCCGCGGGGGGCAGGCTCATGGTCTGTTCTCCTCGGCGCGAGCCACGGCCGGCAGCTTCACGCGAAACACGGCGCCACCGCCGACACGAGACTCCACCGCGATGCTTCCGCCATGCGCGCGCACGATACCTTGGCACACGGCCAGGCCCAATCCAGAACCGTCGGCGCGCTTCGAGAAGAACGGCTCGAACACGAGCGCACGGTCCTTGGGATCAACGCCCTGGCCGCGATCGGTGACGGTGATCTCGTAGCCACCATCACCCTGTGCCTTCCCGTCCACTGTCACCGACGCACTGCTCGGCGATGCTTGCAGCGCATTGCGCAGCAGGTTCAACACGACCTGGCGCAAGCGCCCACCATCCGCGAGGATCGTTCCAGGCTCTGCGCGCACGGCGATACGTCCTGCGGCCGCATGTTGGGCATCCTCGAGGCGACGTACCGATTCTCGGATCAGATCGTCCATGGCGACCGGCAGCGCACGCAGCTCTGGCGCTCTCGCATAGGTCAAGAGATCTTCGGCAATGCGCTGACACGCGGCCGCTTCTTCGTCCAAGATGCGGAGCTCGTCTCGCAACACCTCCGGCGGCGAGTCGACCGTCATCGTCTTCAAGTAGCCGCGGATGATGCCTATCGGGTTGTTGATTTCGTGTGCGACGCCGGCGGCAAGCTGACCGATCGCCGCCATGCGTTCCGTTTCGAGCAAACGGCGCTCGCGCGCTTGGATCTCGTCCACCATGCGATCGAAAGCCTCCGCGACTGCCCGTAGCTCCCCTTCCCCAATCGCACCCACACGCACTGAGAAATCGCCACCACCGATTCTACGCGCCGATTGGGCCACGACCGCAAGCGGCTTCAGGACGGCCTGTCGTAGCCGCCACGTGAACCATATGGAGAGTGTCAGGATCAAGAGCACGCACAACGCGCTCATCACAATCCCATCGCGCGTCGAGGCGGTCGCAGACACATGGTCATGCACCATGTGCATTTCGACCTCGCGCACGATGGCGTCGGCTTCGTCTGCAGCGCTCTGCGAGAGGTGATCGGCCTCATGGTGAAGGCGCGCAACGGTCTGTCGGTCACCGCGCTCGGCGGCAGGGATCATCTGCGTGCGAAACAGCTCGTCCAGATGCTCGCTGGCGCTTCGCACACGGGACAGCCGTACCACCTCGGAGGCCGGCACGATGGGTCGCAGCTTCGCGACGGTCGCTTGGACCCGATCGACCCACGCTTGATAGTGCGCCATGTGACTGGCGGTACCCTCGATCAGCGTGTGCGCTTGATGAGCGTACTGCTCCCGCACCGCTGTGGCCAACGCATGGCTCTCGTTGATCGCGAATTCCTTACCCCGCATGTCCAGCACGAGCCCGGAGACGTGGGTGATCACGCTGAACAGCATCGCGCACATCACCACGGCCACCACGGTGACCAGCCCGAAGCCGGCAGCGATGCGGCGTGCAATGAGATCGGAGCGTGGGCTCGTGACTGGGGCGGTCCGAGTATCCGGTGGTGTTGAAGGCATGCCTTGGCTCGAGGAGAGCAGACACTGTGCCAAGGGACGGAGTGGCCCTCGTGGCGTTGTTGCCTTGAGAGTGTGACCGCAACGGTTACGGATTGTAACCGACTCGGGCCGTGCCTTGCTGGTGATGAGGTGCCATGCCGGTTGGGAAGTCGCCCGACCACTGCCGAGCACTGTAGCCACCGTGGCAAGGAACGTGCGTCGTAGCCCACCGGCTGCGCTGAGGAGACGTACATGCAGATCGGGATACGCGTGCTTGTCGCACTCAGCACCGCGATTGCGGGCTGCGCGAGCAACGACCGAACCGCCAGCGCGGGCGGTGACGCCGGTGCAGCGGACGCGGCAGCCGACGCCAACCGCGGCGTCACGGGGGACGCGGCGGCGCCGGATGGCGCCTCAGCCTCAACCGCCACTTGCACGCCGAGCTGCGGCACCGGACAGGTCTGCTGCACAGACCAGCATGGTCACTTTCCGACGTGCATCACGGGAACGCGCTGTCCCTGAAAGACCACGGTGACGGCAGCGCGCGTCCTGGGGTCGGAGCGCGTTGGGGCGAGCCACGTGTGACTGAACGGTTCGCTACTTCGTCCGCTCGCGTGTTGTAGCTCGAATCTTCGGTTTCGACACAGTCTGCGCGTACTACAACGCCCGGTTGCAGCGAGCAGCAGACGCCCACGTACCCAAACAGCTGTTGGCATGACGCTTGCTCCTACCCGCAGCAAGAACGCGCGGTGAAAGCGATCTCACGCACCGCTCCCCATCAAACACTACGAAAGGGACTAGCCGCCATGTTTGCACCCAAAATCAGAAGTTCTCTCGCGGTTGCGACCGTGTTAGCGCTGGCGCTGCCCGCACTGACCGCCTTCGCCGAAGACATGAAGGTTCCGCAGACGGCAGCGGAACACCAGGCGACCGCACAGACTTACAAAGACCAGGCCGCGAGCTACAAGAAGTCCGCCGAGGAGCACAGGCAGATGGCCGCCGAGTACGCAAAGCTGCACCCGGACTTCAAGGGCGGCGTGAAGAATCCCTGGAACGAGAAGATGGCCAAGCATTGCGAGAAGCTCATGAAGGACTTCGAGCAACTCGCGGCCGACGCCAGCGAGGCGGCGAGCTTCCACTCCATGCGCGCCAAGGAGCTGCAAGGTAAGTGAGCGCTCCTCGAGCCGCGCACAACGGGGAAATGAGCCCAGGCGCTCGTTTCCCCGTTGTTCTTTCGTGTGCGAAAACGCACGTGCCTACGCGACGATCCCGGTTCGCGTCAAGGACGGGTTCATCGTGCGCACGCGGGCCGATCTGATCCCACTGCCCAGCGATCTCGCAGCGCAGCGCAAGGCCGCGCTCGCCAGTGGCGCGCAGATCGTGTCGACCGACGTGCCGGTTACGACCAGCATGGCGTCGGCCTTCGAGATCCCTGGCGGCACGCCCTCACGCTGCAACCCGGTGCTCGCGCCCAAGCCGTGCACGGCGCACGACATCGAAGACCCGAGCAAGCTCAGTCTCGCGCCCTGACACGCGGCCCTGACACGCGCCCTGACAGCTGCAATGGAGCGCGCGCGCTTCAAACGTACTTCTTGATCTCTAGGCGTGCGACCACGCCGCGGTGCACTTCGTCTGGGCCATCGGCCAGGCGCAGGACGCGGGCCATGGCCATGAGCATGTTCAGCTCGGGGTCGGACACACCTTCACCACCGTGGATCTGGATCGCGGCGTCGACCACCATCTGCAGCACGTTGGGCGCGATGACCTTGATGGCCGAGACCTCCGTGAGCGCGCCGAACACGCCGTGCTTGTCGAGTGCCCACGCGGCCTTGAGCGTGAGCAAGCGCGCTTGCTCGATGGCCATGCGGCAGTTGGCGATGATGTCGCGGTTGCCGCCCAGATTCGCGAGCGGCTTGCCGAATGCGATGCGGCCCACGGCGCGGCGACACAGCCGCTCGAGCGCCCGCTCGGCGGCGCCGATCGCGCGCATGCAATGGTGAATGCGACCGGGCCCAAGGCGACCCTGCGCGACCTCGAAGCCGCGACCCGGGCCGGCGATGAACGCGCTCGCGGGCAGGCGCACGTCTTCGAACAGAATCTCGGCGTGGCCGTGCGGCTCGTCGAGGTGCCCGAACACCGGCACCATGCGCAGGATCTTCACGCCCTTGGCATCGAGCGGCACCAGCACCATG
>JADGRF010000151.1 GCA_017881055.1 Sandaracinaceae bacterium | reverse complement strand
TGTCACCCCCGCGGAGAGCCGAAGGCTGCTCCGCGGGTATGTCACCCCCGCGGAGAGCCGAAGGCTGCTCCGCGGGTATGTTACATGGGGTGGACGACGGGGATTGAACCCGCGACATCCGGTACCACAAACCAGCGCTCTACCACTGAGCTACGACCACCACGAAGGCGGCACTTTAGCGGTCTTTTCGAGGATGGCAAGGGCGTGGCAGGACCGGATGCGGAAAGACCACACGTGGGGCGCCCGATCAGTCGGCCTTCCACTTAATGGAGCAGCCGAGAGCCGGGTGGACGTCGAAGTCGAGCGGCTTGCCGGCGAGCCCGAGGTCGAGCGCGCGGCGCAAATCCTGCCGTGTCACCTTCTCGGGCTCCTTCCAGTTGTCGTCGCAGCGGCCGTTGTAGCGAAGGGTGCGCTGCCCGTCGAACACGAAGATGTCGGGCGTGCAGGCGGCGTCGTAGGCGCGCGCGACCGCTTGCGAGTCGTCGTAGAGGTAGGGAAAGACCCAGCCCTGCGCGCGCGCACGCTCGCGCATCTTGTCGAAGCTGTCGTCCGGGTACCGGGCCGCGTCGTTCGAGCTGATGCCGACGAAGCGCACGCCGGGCGCAGCGTACTCGTTGGCGAGCGCCATGAAGCGCGGCTCGAGCGCCTGCGCGTACGGGCAATGGTTGCATGTGAAGATCACGACGAGCAGCGTGGCGTCTCGAAACGAGTCCAGGCTGTACGTCTTGCCGTCGACGCCGGGCAGCGAGAACGCAGGAGCGGGTGTGCCGAGCGGCATGCCTTTGGAGTACGCGACCATGGGGCGGAGGCTAGCAGAGCGGCGCGCGCGCGGGCCGCTGAAAATATGCGAGCATCCTGCGCATGGCGGAGCCGGGCGGCACGGGTGACGCGGGTAACACACAGCCGAGCTCGCGCGTACGCCTGCTGCAGAACGCGGTGATCGTGCTGTTTCTCGGCTATCAGGTCGGGATGCCGCTCTCGTACTACTTGAGCGACCGCGTGTACGACGAGCGCTTCTCGTGGCGTATGTTCTCGACCGTGCGCTTGCAAGAGTGCGACATCGACGTGCGCGAGAGCACGGCCCGCGATCAGACCGAGCAGACCGTCGCGATCGGCCAAGACCTGCAGATCGCGTGGGTGAACGTGCTCAAGCGCCTGCGACCCGCGGTGATTCACAAGTACCTCGAGCGACGCTGCGACGCGGGCGCCAGCCACGTCACGCTGGTCGGTCGCTGCGTCGACACCGACGGCAAGCCCTTGCCGCCGCGCAATTTCAGCATGAGCTGCAGTGATCGCCAGCTGCACGAGGCGGCGCCGTGAAGCTGTTCGACGAGTACTTTCATGGGCGCTACCGCGCCGCGCGCGTCTACGTGTTCGCGAAGGTGTTCCTGTGCATGGTCGCGCTCGACACCTGGATGCTGATGATCGGCCATGCCGGTCGCTACGGTGTCGACGGCTTCAACGTGGCGCAATTCACGTGGCTCGATCGCCTCGAGCCCCTGCCCTCCGCGGGCCTGTACGTGGGCGTGCTCGTGCTCACCGGCCTGTGCGCGCTCACGCTCGCGCTCGCAGGCACGCAGCCGATCGCCAGCTTCGCGCTGTTCCTGCTGTACACGTTCTCGTGGTCGATGAGCATGCTGGACAGCTACCAGCACCACTACTTCGTGTCTGCGATCCTGTTCTGCCTGGTGTTCTTTCCGCGCGTGCGCGCCCGGGACGTACATCCCCTGCCGCTGATGGCGGCAGGCACGGGCGACGCCACGAGCAAGCAGGGCAAACAGAGCAAGCCGAGCAAGAAAGAGTCTCGTGAGCACGACGCCGCAAAAGAAGCCGAGAAAAGCGGCCTGATCTACGCCCTTTTGTGCTGGAGCGCGCTCTTTGGGTACGCGTTCATTCCGGCGCCAGAGCATCCATGGGCGTTGTTCTTCGTGTGCATCGGCAGCGTGGTGGTGGCCACGGTGCTGTACCGTGGCGCTCCTGCCGGCACGACCGGCAGCGAGCCCGCACTGACCAGCGGCTTCGGCTTCAATCTGCTCGGCGCGATGGTCGGCGTGCTCTACACGTACACGAGCATCGCGAAGATGGACGCGCAGTGGTGCGCCGGCAACACGCTGCAGCGCATCTCGTCGGCGCCGAAGGTGTTCGCGCCGCTGGTCGACTTCGTGGTCTCGCTCGGCCTGCCGCGCGAGCGCTTTTGGTCGCTGTTCGCCAGCTCGGTGATCCCGATCGAGCTGGCCGTCGCGCTCGGCTACCTGCTGGCGGTGCGCCAAGACGTGAGCCCGCGCCGCGGTTTGCGCGTGGCCTGCACGTGCGCATTCGGCTTCGCCATGACCGTGCACATCGGCGCCGAAGCGATGGGCCTCGAGATCGGCTGGTTCAGTTACTACATGATGCTGCTCGCCTGCGCGTATCTGCTGCCGGGCCAGGCCGTCGACCGGCTCGCTACGCTGATCACCTGGCCGGCGCGCTTTTTCGCGACGCAGCTCGAGCTCGAGCAGGCGCCGACGCAACAAGGCGCGCGCCAGACCTTCGGCATGGCGCTCGGCACCGCGCTCGTGCTCGCCGCGGTCGGCCACATGCTCGATCTACCCGGCGCCCAAGCCGCGTGCGTGATCGCAGCCGGCGCGCTGATCGCGCTCGCGCTGTTCGCCACCGCGCGGAAGCAGTTGGCCGAGCTGCGCAGCGCCGTGATCAGCAGCGCAGTCGCCGCCGCGCTGATGTGGGCCGCGATCGCGGTGAGCCCGGTGCGCTGGGACTTCTATCGCTACCTCGGTGGCGATCTACGTCGACGCCACCAACCCGAAGCCGCGCTGACCGCCTACGAAAAAGGCGAGCGCTACGCCCCGAAAGGGGACTCGCGGCAAGACAAGATCAACGAGCTCAAGCTGCAGCTGGGGCGCTGAACGTTGCCCCCGGGACGCGCCGGCCAGCCCGCCACCAAGCTCAGCCCTTCGAGATCTTGCCTTCTTTGTGCGGCGTGTGATGCCGACAGGCGTTGCAGAACTTTTTGATCTCGAACTTCTCGGTCTGAGTGCGCTTGTTCTTGCTCGTGACGTAGTTGTCGCGCTTGCACTCTTGGCAGGTCAGCTTGATGAGGTCTCGCATGGCGTGCTCCCAATCTTCCCGACGGCCGGAGAAGAGCTGGCGCAGTGTAGTCAGCCCCGGCCCGACGTCAACTCACGCGTGTCACGGAGTGGCAACTAGCAGATCATTCGTGACGCCGTCGGCCCCGTCGCCCCCGGAATTGCCCTTGGAGAAGCCGCCCCGGCCGCCGTGACCGGCCGCGCCGGCCAGCGAAATCTTGGCCGAAGCCCCCAGCGACGCGGCGTAGCTCTCAACGTCGTCGCCGCCGAGTGACTGGATGTACACGCCGACGCTCGCGCCGCCACAGCCTCCGCCACCCCCGCCGGCCGACCCGCCGGGGCCGCCGTCGCCACCCCGACCGCCGTTGCGCGCGCACCAGAATTGGCTGTCGCCTCCGAGGCCGCCGACACCGCCCCGCCCACCCGAAGCGCCGATGCCGCCGCTGCCGCCATCACCGCCGCTCGCGGTCACGACGCGCAGCGCGGAGAACGTAGGGCCGCTGGTCATGCCCGGGCTCATGCGCACGAATACGCCGAATGAAGCGCCGCCACCGCCACCACCGGTAGCGCCCGGCGCACCGCAGCCGCCGCTGCCGCCGCCACCACCCGAGCCGCCGGCGACCGAGCCGCACGTGCCGCTGGTGTGTGCGATCACGACGTAGCCCGCGCCGGCGCTGCCGCCGCCGCCACCGGATCCATCGCTGCCGTCGCTGCCGGACAGGCCGCGGCTCGCAGACGCACGTCCGTCGCTGTCGATCTGCAGCGAGCCCGTGCAGCCCGCGCCCGAGCTGCCATCCATACCGGACCCGCCGTCACCGCCGTCGTCGCCGTTGCGCTGCAACGTGGGGTTGTCGTCGCAGAACGTGCAGACGCTGTGATTGGTCGGCGCGCTGAACGTCAGCTGGCCCGCTCGGCCGGGCATCATGCCTTTGCCGAGCACCGCGGCCGGATTCGGCGTCGCGCTGAGTCGAGCCGCCGTGAAATCGCACACGCCGTTCACGGTGTAGTCGGTGCAGCCGGCGTTGCCGCAGCGACCCCCGCCGACGTTGTCGCAGCTCAGCGACGGGCACTCGGCTGCACCACCGGCACCGCCGCTGATGTCGTGCAAGCACTGCTTCGTGCTGCCGGCGCCACCCGCAATGGCCGAACAGGCGCCACTGCCATTGCCGCTGATCCTGCCGCGACCACCGTCGACGCCGCCAAGGTCCGCGAGCGTCGCATAGCCGAGCGTGGAGAGGCGCGCGCTCGAGTCGTCGCCGGCTGGGCCGGGTGCGCCGCGTGCTGCCAGCACGGTGAGGTGATCGAGCTCGACCCGCGGGCCACATCCGTCGAGCAGCACCGCGGTACTACCGACGCCGGGCACGCTGGCCTCGCTCGCGACGAGCGTGAAGCCATCGACGAGCGACGGTGCCGTGATGCCGGCGCAGACGAGCACGGGCTTGCCGTCACCGCTGCCTGGTAGCTCGACCAGCACCGGATACAGCTCGGGGTCGTGCGCGCGGAAGTCGGGGCTGTACCCGCCGAGCAGCGTGACACCGGGCAGCATCTCGATCGGTCCGTCGTAGATGCCGCGCGCGACCAGCACGGAGCGGCCGAGCACCAGGCCCTGCGCGAGGCCGCGCGCGATCGTGAGCACGGGGCGACCGACCTCGGTGCCATCGTTGCTGTCGTCGCCGGCGGGCGAGACGAACACGAGCGAGGGCGTCGGGTCGACCGTCCCGTCGCAGTTGGCATCCCCGCCGACGACGATCACGGGGCCACTTTCCAGCTTACACTCACAGCCGGTGGCGAGCAGGCCGTCGACGTCGACGTAGCCGCTCGCGCAGGCGACGTCGCAGCTGACGCCGGTGGCGTGCGCGCCGCACGCCGCGTTCATGTGGGCACCGGGCGGGACGCAGCGCCGCCCGCAAGCGCCGCAGTTGTCGTCGCTCGCGTAGCGGCCTTGCGAGTCGACGAAGCCTTCGTCGATGTGCTGGTCGCAGTCGTCGTCTTGGCCGTTGCACGTCTCATCGAGCAGCGGCTCGCACGCGCCGAGCGAGCTGCCCGAGCAGCGCTGCACACCCACGCAGGAGTGGCCGCCGGGGATGTCGAGCTGGCACGCGAGCTCGGCGCCGTTCATGCCGTCGCCGCACAAGCACGAGCCGGCGTTCGGGCGACACTGCGGAGAAGTCGCGTCGCTGGGCGTCACGCAGCCGTAGCCGTCGGGGCACGCGCTGCCGCCGCTGCAGGCGCGCCCGCAGCGCCCCGCACCGCCGGGCTCGGACAAGCAGCGCGCACCGGGTGAGCGCAGCGCGCACTCGTCGTCGCTCGAGCACGGCAGGCACAAAACCGGCAACTCCGGGACGCAGGCGCTGTCGCCCGATACGACTTCGCCGACGTGACAGCTGGCAACCGCGCACATGGGCGCTCCCGTGGATACATCGCAGCGCGTGCTCGCCGCCGTGGGCAGTTGCTTCGCGCAGTCGATGGTGCAGGCACCGCAGTGCGTGTTCTGCGTGTACAACCCCGAACCATCGACGAAGCCCTCATCGACGCGACCGTCGCAGTCGTTGTCGGTGCCGTCGCAAACCTCGGGCACGCACGGGTGATCCTTGGAGCAGCCGACCGCGGCAACGAGGCCCGCGAGCAGCAGGGCCCGCGCGAATACGTTTCGCATACCGACGTACGCGTGACGCGGCGCACGGAGCTCAGCGTAGGAGCACATCGATCGCCTTTCCGGGCAGGCCGTCCGCCGCGGGCTCGGCACCGCCGCCACCAAGACCGGCGCTGCCGCCGTGCCCGAGCGTGAACGAGCTCTGCGCCCGCAGCATGGTTTCCAGCTGCGGCTGTGCGCCGAGACCCGAGACCCACAGGCCCACGCTCGAGCCGCCACAACCGCCGCCGCCTGCGCCACCCGCGCCACCAGGACCGCCGTGACCGCCGCGCTGGCCCGGTGCTGCGCCCGCGAGTGTGGGCGTCGTCGCGAGCGAGCGCGGGACGCTGCCACCGGCGCCGCCCCTTCCGCCCGCCGCGCCATCGCCACCCGCACCACCGCTGCCGCCGGCGCCGCCGTCCTCGGTCTCCACGAGCAGACCCTGCACGCTAGGCATGTTCGCGACGTTGGTCACGCGGATCAGCACACCGATCGAAGGCCCGCCGGAAACCCCGGCACCGCCGCCGGCGCCGCTGCAGCCGCCGGCGCCACCGCCGCCACCGCCACCGCCCAGGCCGTCACGGAATTCGCATTGGGGCATGCCCCAGGTCATTTCGACGCCGCCGCCCGCACCACCACCGCCGCCGCCGTTGCCAGACGTGCCGAATCCGCCGCTCTGCGCCAGGCCCGACTGAAAGTCGCCGCCGCTCGAGAACGTGCCGAGCGCATCGCTGCAAGCGGCGCCTGGGCTGCCGTCGCTGCCGTTCGCACCGGCTTCGCCGGCTGCCGCAATCGTGTAGCCGAAGGGCACGACAAAGTCCGCCAAGCCGCAGCAGAAGCCGCTCGGACAATCGGTCGTGCCCGAGATCGGACCCGACACGGGCGTGCCGCCGACTCCACCGGCGCCGGGACTCACGCCGCGGCCGGGCATGCCCGCGGGGTCGTCGATGCCCATGCCGTTCGGGCACTCGGCCGAGCCACCCGTTCCACCTGACACAACCACGTCTTGGCACAGGTTCTTGCCGGGCATGCCGCCGCGCGTGGTGTTCGTGGCGCCCACGATGCAGAGATGACCAGAGTCCTCGAGGGCGGCACGCGGCGCCTCGCCACTCGTTGGATCGCTGGTCGGTGCTGCACCGGCGGCGCCGCCACCGCCGGCAGTCCCGCGACCGGGCTTGCCGGCGCGCACATGCAAGTTGCGCAGCGTCAGGTGCGAGCCGGGGTTCTGCACGACCACGCCGAGCGCAGGGGCGCCCGGCGAGCTGGCGTCCAAGCCGCGGAAATACAGCCCTTCGACGAGGGTGTCGTGTTGCCCTGCGCCGTCGGCGACGAGCGCCGCGCCAGCGAACGCCGTGGTGTCCTCGGGCGCGACCACGACCACCTCGAAGCCGTCGGGATTGCGGGCGCGGAAGTCGCGACGATAGCCACCGTGCACGAACACGCCGTCACGCAGCGCGATCGTCTCGGTGTAGGTTCCCGTTGCAACATACACATCCGCGCGCGGCGATGCGGTGCCGAGCGAGCTCGCTGCAAGCTCGACCGCATGGGAGATGCTGCGCAGCGGGCGCGTCGGTGAGCCGGGGCCGCTGTCGTCACCGTCCACTGCAACGTAATAGCTCGTGAGCACCGAGCCGTCGGCGCCGTCGCAGTTGGCGTCGAGCGTGCCAGTCGACGGATCATCGTTCGGGTCGCTGAGCGACGTGACCAAGCATTCGCACCCGTTCGAGACGTCGCCATCGGCGTCGAGGTGATCGCCGGGCTGCACACCGTCCAGCGAGTCGGGGCAGAGCACGACGCAGGTGGGTGCGAACGGATCGCCTCCGCAGGCCAAAGGAACGCTCGAGCTGCCATCGAGCCGGCAGTCCACGCCGCAGGCGCCGCAGTTGCCGAGATCGCGCGAGTACGCGCCGCGTTCGTCGACGAAGTCTTCGTCGACCTTGCCGTCGCAGTCGTTGTCCACCCCGTCGCACACGTCTTGATCGACGACGCAGCTCGTGAGCATGCCGGCGCTGCACACTTGATGGCCCGGGCAGTGCGCACCGCTCTTCGCATCGAGGGCGGGCCCGGCGCCCGGACCGAGTGCACGGAAGGCGCATGCGAGCGTGAACGACTCGCCGGGATCGCAGCTGCAATTGTCACCGGGCGGAAGACACGAGCTGCCATCGCTGGAGCACGAAAAGCCGTCGGGACAGCCGTCCGCGCAGCCGATCGTGCAGCGTCTTTCGCCAGCGAGCGTGGCGCAGTGCGCGCTCGGCAGTGAGCCGCATTCGGCGTCGCTCTGGCACGGCATGCAGGCACGTTCGCCGAGGGCCACGCAGCGCCCGCTCGACGAAACCGCGTAGCCCGGCTCGCAGTTTCGCGCCACGCAGGCCGGTGTCTGCTCGAGTAGACCGCAGCCGACGACGCGGGCGTGGGGCAACGAATCGCTGCACGCGTGGCCGCATTGCCCGCAGTTCTGATCGTTCACGTAGCGCGCGCTGCTGTCGCGAAAGCCCTCGTCGACGCGCAGATCACCGTCGTCATCGACGCCGTTGCAGAGCTCGACTGACGACGCTGCGCTCTCGCCGGAAACCGAGCCGGGCAGCGGCGTGCGCCCGCCGCAGCCGACAAACAGCGACATGCACGACCAACCCACCAGAGTGTAGGCAAACTGGCGTGAGCGACTACGTTCTGCGCACGATCGACTCACGACGAATGACACTCCGTGATATCGTTGTCTTCGTATCCAAGCACCACGGTAGATCGCGACGCGCTCTCGTGAAAGCGTTCCACCGAAACTCGTTGACTGCTCGCGCTCCTCGCTACCTTCTGCGGGAGCTTCTGAGAAAGGCACACCGATGGCCGATTCCAGCATCGTGACTCTGCGGCTGCCCAAGGCGCTGCTCGCGCGCGCCGACGCGCTCATTCCTCGCTTGCGCGAGAACAGCGAGATCTTCGTCGTGGGCCGCTTGTCGCGTTCCGTCGTGCTGCGTCTGGCGGTGCTGCGCGGGCTCGAAGCGATGGACAAGGCGCAGCCGCCCGCAGCGAAGCCCGCGAAGAAGAAGAAGCGCTGAGAGTAGTTGGTCCCCTCCCCGTGTGCTCATGCCAGGGTAGAAAGCACGTTCTGGAGCTCGGACTCCGCGTGATCGTCACCGGCTGCGCGTGCCGCTTGCAAACCGGGCTCCAGAAACGCGCGTGCGAGCTCGCTGCGTCCCAGCTGCGCTGCCAGCTGACCTGCCATCAGGTACGTGGGCACATACGCCGGAAAACGTTCGCGCAGCTCGGCAAACGCAGCGAGCGCGGCGTCGGGTTGGTCCTGCCCCCGCAGCTCCATGGCGCGCGCGTAAAAAACGAAGGGATCCGTGGATCCTTTCGCGATCAGCTTCTCGAACATGACGAGCCGTGCGCTCATGGTCCTCCTTGGAAAACAGCGTGCGAAACCGCGTAGCGGCGTGACGGCATAGTGGCCGCTCGCAGCTCGGGTTGAAAGGGCGCCGCGCCCCTGATACGCCTGCGGCCACGACGCGGAGTCGGCCGCGTTGCCAAAGGGGTCCTACCATGTCGTTCGAACGCGCGTGCTTTTGCTGCTTGGTCTTGTGCACTGTGTTGACCGCCTGCAACGGCTCGGACAAGAACCCGGCCACGCGCGATAGCGGTGCCGGCGACTCCGGCGCGCCCGACGCCGGCGGCGCGGTCTGCAGCACGGATGGCGACTGCGACGACGGCCTGTACTGCAACGGCCAGGAAACCTGCGTCGGGCAGCAGTGCCAAGCGGGCACGGCGATCACCTGCGACGACGGAATCGCCTGCACGATCGACGCGTGCTCGGAGCGCACCCGCAAGTGCGCGAGCGCGCCGGCCGACCGGGACAGCGACGGGCACTTCGACGCACGGTGCAAAGACAAGACCGGCAAGGTGCTGGGCGACGACTGCGACGACACCGACCCGCTGCGCTTCCCGGGCAACATCGAGACCTGCGACCCCGACAACAAAGACGAAGACTGCGATCCCAAGACTTTCGGCGACAAAGACTCCGACAACGACGGCTTCTTCGACAAGAAGTGCTGCAACCCGGTGAGCGACGACAAAGGTGCGAAGCTCGCGTGCGGCAGCGACTGCGACGACCTGAAAGCCAGCGTGAACCCGAAGGCGGCCGAGCTGTGCGACGACTTCGACAACGACTGCGACGGTAAGACTGACGAAGGCGTCGGCATCAAGATGTATCGAGACGCGGACTTCGACGGCCACGGCGAGAAGGGCCCGAAGGTCAAAGCCGTGATGAAGTGTCCGGGCGCGGTCGGCTTCGCCGGCAAGTCCAACGACTGCAACGACAACGATCCGGAGGTGTTCGAAGGCCAGTTCGAGATCTGCGATGGCAAAGACAACAACTGCGACGGCAACATCGACGAGGTCGAGGAAGAAGCGCCGTGGTTCGTGGACGCGGACGGCGATCGCTTCGGAGATGCCACGAGCGTGCCCGTGTACTCGTGTCAGCGCATTCCGGGCCGCGAGCTGTCACACAACGACTGCAACGACAAGGCCGCAGCCGTGAACCCGGCCGCAGCCGAGCTGTGCGACGGCGTCGACAACGACTGCAACGGCAAGCGGGACTTCAAGCTCGACACCAACGACTTCGAAGACGACGACAACGACGATGTCGCCGACTCGAATTGCAAGGGTGGCAAGGGCGGTGACTGCGACGACACCGACGCGACCACCGCCAAGGGCAAAGAAGAAGTCTGCGACATGCGCGACAACGACTGCGATGGCAAGGTCGACGAGATGACCGCGACCACGGTCTGGTACTTGGATCAAGACGGCGACGGCTGGGGCACGAACATCGGCTCCGCGCTCGCGCGTTGCCAACCCATCCCGGGCCGCGCTCCGAACTTCGGCGACTGCGACGACGCCGTGAACTCCGTACACCCCGGTGCGCTCGAGACCTGCAACGGCGCGGATGACAACTGCAACGGGAAAACGGACGAAGGCACCGACTACCAGTGCCCGCTCGAGAGCGCCGTCGGCATCTGCAAGCTCGGTCACTGCTCGGTGCTCAGCTGCTTCCCGGGGCACGACGACTGCAACCACAAGGCGCAGGACGGCTGCGAGTGCACCGTGCCGATCGTCGCGTTCAAGACGGGCTGCTCGGGGAAAGTCAGCACCTTCTGCGACGACGGCAACTACTGCAACGGCAAGGAGCAGTGCATCGGCGACGGCTGCTTCCACGGCACGCCCGTCAACTGCGAAGCCAGCAGCAGCGTGCTGCAGGGCAGCTTCTTGATTCAGAGCTCGCTCGACATTCAGATGCTCGCCGGCATCGAGACGATCACCGGCGACCTCGGCGTGTCGGCGGTGGGCCTCGTGAATCTCACGGGCCTCGAAGCGCTCACCACGATCGGCGGCAACCTGACCGTCGACGGCGACGTCAATGACAACGGCAGCGTGCTCACGAACGAATCCCTGACGGCGCTCGTCGGCTCGGGGCTCTACAACCTGATCAACGTCGGCGGCACGATCAAGATCGAGGACAACCCCACGCTCACCGTGATCCGCTTCCCGTCACTGGTGACCGCAGGCTCGATCCTGATTCGCCGCAACACCGCGCTCACGACCTTGGACGGCTTCGAGTCGCTGGTGAAGGTGAGCAACGCCGTAGACATCTCGGGCAATACGGCGCTGACCACGCTGCCTGGCATGCAGGCGCTGGACCGGGTCGGCTCGCTCACGCTGCACGACAACGGGCTGACCGAGCTGCGCCTCGGCGGGCTCACGACGATCGACGGAAACTTCGATCCGGCGGGCGTCCTCGCTGCCCGGCAAGGCAACGACCTCTCGGTGGTGAAGATCGTGATGCCGAAGCTCACGACGATCGGCGGCAACGTGGAGATCCAGTCCATGCACGCGCTCACGACGCTCTCGCTGCCAGCCCTAAAGCGGGTGAAAGGCATGACCTTCTCCATCTACGGCTGCGACGTGCTGAACGACCCGACCGTGCACGCCTTTCTACTCGGACCGGATCCGGGCGGCCCCGTGCTGGACACCAGCCTGTCCTTCAGCATCAACAGCGACCCAGTGCTCACGAAGGTCGGACACATCGGGGCGGTCACCTGTGCCACCAACAACTGCATGGCGCAGATCGGCTACAACACGCTGCTCGACAACTGCGACGCCATCACGATGCTGACACCGTTCGTCGGTTTCACGTACCGCCAGTACTACGGCAACGTCGCGACTACGTGTAAGGACGGTCAGCTGTAATCACGCCGAGGTACGGCAAGTTGCGATGACGTTGGGCGTGGTCGAGGCCGTAGCCGACCACGAACACGTCATCGATCGTGAAGCCTAAGTACGCGATGTCCACGGCCGCGCGCGTGCGCGACGGCTTGTGGAGCAGCGAGGCGAGCGCGAGCGAGCGCGGCGAGCGCGTCTTCAGCGTGTCGATCAGAAAGCGCACGGTCAGGCCCGTGTCGACGATGTCCTCGACCAACAGCACGTCACGGTTCTCGACCGAGCGCGCGATGTCGTGCGTGATCTGCACCACGCCGCTGCTGCTCGTGGCATCTCCGTACGAGCGCACGCCGAGAAAGTCGACGGTCAACGGAAGGTCGATAGCGCGCACCAAGTCGGACGCAAACACGAACGCGCCCGAGAGCACCGCGACGATCGCCAGGTCTCTGTCGCGGTAGTCGCGCGTGATCGCCTGGCCCAGCTCGCGCACGCGCGCGGCGATCACGTCGGCGGACAGAAGCGGCGTGGGCTGGGTCGGAGTGGTGGTCGGGGTTATCATGGGCGCGCGCGCAACCTCGCTCAGCCCAGTGTACGCAAGACGCGAGCGGCTTCGAATAGCAGAACGTGCGCGACCTGGGGCAACGCCGGAAGAACGCGCGCGAGCACGAGCGAGGCCACGGCCAGAGACAGCAGCGGATAGCCGGCGAGCCTGGCCGCCGGTGCGAGGAACCCGGCGACCCGGTGGAGCAGCCCCAGGCCGAGCGCGGCGAGCGCCATGCAAACCAGCAGCGGTGCAGCCAACGTGACGGCGAGCGTGAAGGCCTGCGTGATCAAGAACGCCGCCGACAGCAGCGCAGGCCCAAGCGCATCGTGAGCGAGCGGCGTTCCGATCGGCGACGAAACCAAGCTGTCCGCCAAGGTCGCTAACGCGAGCTCATGGCTGCCACTGGCGAAATAGAGCGCGAACGCAGCGGAGAGCAGCAGCGCGCGCAGCGGCAGCGACCCATTCGTGATCCCTGTGCTGCCGGCCGACACACCGACACGATCGAACAGCTCGCCCGTCCAGCCGAACGCATGCAGTGGCAAGACGAGCGCAAGCGCGAACACGACACCGCGCACAAGCTCTGCGGCGGCGGCGAGCATGAGCACGGGCGTGTACCCTGGTTGCAGCGACGCGTGCGCGAGCGGTGCGAGCGCGAGCACGCCCGCGCTACCGATCGCAAGCGAGAGAACGCGCGACGGAGCGGAAGGCCGCAGCGCAGGCAGAAGGAACGCGACGGGCAGCACGCGCAGCGCAAGCAGCAGGAGAAAGATCAGCGCCTGCGTGCGGTCCGCTGTGTCGTCCAGCAGCGGCCACAGCTGTTCCATCAGCGCGCGACCTGCGCCACCTGATGGAACAGCTGCGCGGAGAAGTGCAGCAGCTCGTTGGTCATGAACGCGCGTGCGAAGAAGACGGCGGCGGCGGCGAAAACCAGCTTCGACACGAAGCCGAGGCTGGGATCTTCCGCGCGCGTCGCCGCCTGAAACATGCCGATCACGAGCGCAGCGAGCGCGCAGGCCAGGAGCACCGGGGCGGCGAGGCGCAAGCTCAAGTACAGCGCGTTGGTGGCGAGCCGCGCGAGCGCATCCGGGGACATGGGCGGACGCTAGCGCGAAAACAACGCTGAGCACTAGGTGTGCGCGTTCACGGCTCTTGCCACACGCAGCCAAGCCCCACGCCGAGACCCCAGCTCGGCAGCGTCGGCAGACCGGGGCCGATGCTCAGATCGCGACGCAGACGAATCGGGGACACCTCCGCTTCGAGCGACAGCGCCCACTGCGGCGCGGAATCGCCCAGCAAGATACGCGGCTCGATCGACAGCCGCACATCCACGTCGGAGTCCTTGGGCTTCCCGTTCTTCCCGTCGTCGAGGCTCTGGGTCTCCACGAGCAGGAGCGCGCCAAAGCCGAGATCGGCCGTGGCGCTGCCCGCGCGCAGCGCCCGACGCGCGATCATGAAGCCGGCGCCGACCGAGTCCATCTCGAATTGCTTGGGTGTGTCCGCGAACAGGTATTGCAGCGCGTCCCAGCGCACGCGCAGCGCAAGAAGCCACGCGCCCGGCCTTATCCCTGCGTAGACGTCGACGCCCGCGGACAAGTACGTCGGCACGCGCTCCACGCGCGCCACGAGCGCAGCACCGATCTCGACCGGCAGGTGCGGAGCAGCGGACACCCGCCGCGCTGCAACGGACGGCGCAACGGGCGCGGGCGCAGCTGCTGGCGCCGGTGCTGCGTTGGATTCGGCCGCGGCCGGCACGGGCCCATCACCGAGCAGCATCGGAGAAGAATGCGCGAACGGCACGTTGGAAACCGGCTGTTCGCGCTGCGTCGACGGCAGCGTCATGAGCGCTTCGACGACCAGCTCGAGATCCTCGGGCGCGTGCACGCGCCGAAACGCAGCGCGGCCGTCGCCGGTGTCGACCTCGAGGATGATGTCGCGACCCGAGGGCGTGAGCCGCATATGCGCCGACGGATCCGCGTCGGTCCAGGTGCTGAGCACGGTGCAGAGCCGGCGCACCGCCACGCTCCACTCGTCACTCAGCGCCGAGTCCACCGCCACCCGCGAGTCGACGCACAGCGGGCCGGTGTCTTCGGCGCGCACCCCACTCGCTGCGAAGCCGCCCGCGGAACCGATCAGCCCGCCTGCACAGATCGCGCACAGCCACGCACGGTGCGCTTGGCTGGCAGCTCGCGTTCGCATCACGCCCCGGGCTGGAACACGACTGGGAAGCGTGTCTGAGCACCGTCACCCGAGCTCGGGAAGCGCCACATACGCACGGTGCGCGTGATGCACTCGTCCATGCCCGGCAGACCTTTGCCGGTGGTGTGCACGCTCGTGACGTTGCCGGAAGGCGAGACCTCGAGGTCCACGTCCAGGCGCACGGTCTCATCGGAGTTCGCTCCGCGCAGCGCGGTCTCGTAGCAACGCTGCAGGTTCTTCTTGCCTCGCAGCACGACCCCGCCCAGCTGCTCGGCCGTCAGCTGACCCGTGCCGCCGCCCGACGAGCTCGCGTGCTGCGCCTCGGAGGGAGCCTTCAAGTTCGGACCCGCACCTTGATCGAGTCCGCCACCCATGCGTGCGAGCATGGCCTTCTGCTCGTCTGTCAGCTGCTTCGCCGGCGGCGTCTTGTTCTTGTCGCCGGCGCTCGTGCCGCCGGACGGACGCCGCGCCGCAGCCGCCGCGGACTGTCCGTCGATCGCCTGGGTGCCGAGCTGAATCACGTTGCCCTGTGCATCCACACCTTGGCCGGTACGCTCGACGGGCGCGGCTGGGGCCACCGGGGCCGGCGCCGCCACCGGAGCAGCGATGACGGCTGCCTGCTGTTGCTGCTGCTGCGGCAACAGCAGGAACTTCGCCGCCACCGCACCGATCAGGATCAGAAACGCGCCGCCCGCCACCAACGCGAACATCTGCGCGGGACCAAAGGGCTTGCTCGCGCTCGCGGGCTCGGCGACCTGCGAGACGATCGCCTGCGTCATCAGCTCTTGCGGCGGAGCGTAGTCGTCGAGCGTGAGCACCTGGCGACCACCGATCGGCGCCATCTCCGTGCGCGCGGCGGGCTGCACGGGCGCAGGCGGCGGAACTGGCATTACCGCAGGCGCTGGCGGTGCGCTCAAGCGTGGCCCAAGCGCTCCGGGCGCAGGCGCAAACAGCACGGCAAGCTCCGGGATGTGCTTGGCCGGCATCCAGTCGTCCATGCCCTCGCGCCAGGCGAGCGACTCGCGACTGACCGCGCCCGCGGAGATCTTGCGTGCGACCTCTTCGCGACGCATCGGCCCGACGGGTACGTCGTTGATCGCGACGTGCCACTCATCGGCGCCGCGTGCGCTCGCAGTCTCGTAGCCGGCCGCCACGACCTGACGCTGAAAGTCCACGCCGAGCGCGGACGGAGCCGGCGGCACGCCGGGGCCTACGCCGGAGCCCACTAACGACGCGGCGAGCGGCTGCGAGATCGGTCGACTGACACCGCCTGCTCGCCCGCCCGGACCACGCACGACGATCTGCTCACCGCACTGCTGACAGCTCATGCGCAGCGTGCGACCTGCGACCTTCTCGTCGGCGATCTGGTACTTCGCTTTGCAGTTGCGGCAGAGGAACTTCATCGTGGTTTGTCTGACAGGCCAGGTGGCTGCGCTGGGATGCTACACCGTCTCGGACACCCCCCGCGCCGCAGATCTTGGCCGCACGTCGCGAGTGTTACAAGAGCCGCGTACGCGCCGGTGTACGAGCGGCTTGTTACAAGAACGTGGTTACAAGAGCGTGACCATGTGCTCCTTGATGCTGTCCCGCGTGTGTTCGTCCGGGGCGTTCGCCATCGCGCGCTGCCAGACCTCCAGGGCTTTGTGGCGAAAGCCCGCGCGCTGATACACGACGGCCAAGTTCTTGAGCGCCGAAAAATGGTGGGGGGCGAGCCCGACCGCGGCCTCGAGCGACTCGATCGCGCCGAACAGGTGCTCGCGACGACCGTAGAGCAGCCCCAAGTGGTACTGCAGCTCGAACGCCAAGGGGTCGATGCCGACGCCCGCTTCGAGATGCGTGATCGCCACGTCGAGGTCGCCGCGCTCGAACGCCGCCATGCCGTTGCTCAGCTCGGTCGCCGCCGAGATGCTCAGGCCCGCATCGTCCTGCGTGACCGTCTTGCCTTCGAGCAAAAGGCGCACGGTGCGCGAGAGCTTCTGCAGATCGATCGGCTTGTCGAACACGTGCTGCACGCCGTAGGCCTCGCGCAGGTCTTCCGCGACGCGCCAGCCACGGTGAATCGCGCTCATGATCACGATCGGAATGTCGCCGTAGCGCTGACTGCCGCGCAGGTGCCGACAAATGTCGAACCCGTGCACGCCGGGCAGCACGGCATCGAGCACGATCAAGTCGGGGCTCTGATCGCGGATCGCCTCGAGCGCGGCGGTGCCCGAGTCCGCTTCGATCACGGGCACGCCGTCGTGCTCGAGCCCGAGCTTCACGAGCTGGCGCACGTCTTCGTCGTCGTCGACGATCAGCACTTTCTTATCCGAGAGACCGCCACGCGGCGGCGGTCGCGACGACTGCACGGACTCGGTGAACGCGTCGTCCAGGCGCGGCCCGCCGTCCGTGAGCGGCCTGCCGTGCACCACGCCGGCGGCGTCGTCAACTGCAACGGTCGAGGGCACCGGAGGCTGCGACAGCTCGTCGCTCTCCACGACGTCCTGCGGTGTGCCGTCCGCGCGCAGCGGGCGCACGATGCCGAGCGTGGCCAGCTCTTCGTCACGTACACGCTCGCCGACGAAGTAGGCCTCGCCGCGCTCGTGCAGCGCGTACGCTTCTTCGATCGCGCGCTCGATCGCGTCTTCCAGCGCGATGTGCGGGAACACGGTCTTGGCCGTGACGAACTGCACCTCTTCGATGCTGGTCTCGTTCTGCGGCGTGATCATCGCGAGCACGAGCTGCTCGCCCTGCACCTTCACGGGAAAGACTTTGTGCTCGCGCGCGATCTCTACGGGGATCAAGAGCAGGTTCGTGAGCGGCACGACTTGCCGACTCAGATCGATCGCAGGCACGCCGTGCTGCTCCGAGAGCGCACGCAAAGCCTCGGTGACGGTGATCTTGCCCGAGCGCGCCGCGTTGGACGCGAGACGACCACCGCGCTTGCCTTGCTCGTCGAGCATGCCCTCGAGCTCGTCCTGGGTGACGAGCTTCTGCTGGAGCATGATCTTGCCGAGCTGCTTCTTGGACCCCGAGCTATCGCCCATGGTCACAGCGATCCTCTTTGTTCTCGGCGCTCTCGGCACGTGGCC
>JADGRF010000150.1 GCA_017881055.1 Sandaracinaceae bacterium | reverse complement strand
GCCGCGCGCAGATGCACAGCAAGGCAACGCCGCAACAAGCAAACCCGTACCCGATGAGCGCGAGCTTCGTGCGACGGTCGGGAGCACTGAGTAGGAAAGTGAGCACGGTGTCCGGTTGCTATCCGCGCGAAAAGCAACCACGCAATCAGCGGCTCCGCAAGCTCGCCCCGGCGATTCGGGCATGCGGCGTAAGCCGCGCGCGTTGCGCCTCAGCCCTTTGACGTTGGCAAAGGTCGGTCAGCACGTGGGCCAACGTGGGCCAACGTCATGGCGTCACTCGTAGAACCCTCGCACGAACGTGACACGGTAATGCGCGTCGATCGGCTTCTTGCTCGTGCCCGTGATCACCAAGTCGAGCATGCCCGCATGGTTAGGTTGCCGTTCTTCTTGCGCTGATGAAAGAGGCTGCGCTGGTAGCTCTCAATGACGGCCTTGCTCACGTGCTCGGGCCGGCACGACCGACGGCCGACCGCTACCCGACCGAAGGCCGACCGCTTGCTCGTGCGGCCCGACCGCTCGTCCACGCTCGCTTCGATCAAGCCCACGACGAAGCGTTCGCCGTTTTCGCCCTGGCCTTCGTACAGCAGCTCGTAGGTCACCGTGCGCTCGTCACGGTGCCGATGGACCAGCACGTTCATCGAGCGATCTTCCAGGCGTGAGCCAAGCGATTGGCGATCGCGATATCCGCTTCGGTGACCTCGATGTAGCGCAGGCTCTCGCCTGCGACGTGCGTCTCTTTGATCTCACGCTGGTGCTGGTGCTGGAGCGCGATGCTCTGACTCGGGTTTCGCCGTCTTCCTTACGCCTGACGTGACGGTTCCGAGTTAGGTGCCGATGCACGCAGGTGTTTGCCGGAGCGCGCATCGACCAGGTCCACGCTCGAGAGATCCCAGCGCGCGTAGCGCACCGCGGGCCGCAAGAGCACGCGATACGCAGACGGAAGCTCCAAGCGCACGCCTTCGACCGTGATCGTGCCGTCGCTGCGCCGCTGCGTGCGAAGCACCTCGGTGCGAAAGGCACGACGAAGAGCGTCGCTGCCAGGTGCTTGTCGCCCGACCCACACACTCCACTCCCTGTCCCCGTCGGTCGTCGCGCGCCGCGCCGCGCGGCCTTGCACAGCTTGAGCTGTCGGTGCTAGCGTCCGCCCCACCGAAGCAGCATTTCTGCTGTCCGCGCTCACCGGGAACCGTGCCGTGCTGCTCGCTCGCGCCGCCTTGCCGCTCACCGCAGTATGCGCCGTCTGCGCGTTCGCGAGCGCTTGCAGCCTGAACTTCGACCGCTTTCAGCGTCAGTCGGCGGATGCCAGCACGGCGGGCTCGGCGGGCACAGGCTCCGCGGGCCACGCGGGCGGCGGTGCCGGTCACGCAGGCAGCGGCGGGCAAGGTGGCGCAGTCGCCCCAGACGCTTCAGTCGACGCTCACGTGCCGCAGGCCGGCGCTAGCGGCAGCGCCGCTGACGGCGGCGGCCCATGCACGGCCGACAAAGGGTGCGCGCCGCAGGTCTGCGAGCTCGGCCAGTGCGTGCAATGCCGCGACCAGACGCAGTGCCGCGCCGACGAGCTATGCGTCAGCCAGCGCTGCGTACCTGATCGCAAGCCGTCGCGGATCTGGATGTCGGCCGGCGGGGGCGTCTTGACCGGCACGGGGTACAAGCTGCGCGTCGGTCTAGGCACGCCGGAGCCAATGGGGCGCCTGAGTGCGACTGGCTACAAGCTGAGCATCGGCCCAGCGCTGCAGCAACACTGAAGTCTCACGTTTCGGAGGATGGGGATTCATGCATCGCACGGTCGGAAAGCTCGGCATTGCCTGTTTGCTTACGTGGCTGCTCGCGCTACCGCAGCTAGCAGCGGCGGCGCCGCCAGCGCTGCTGCCGTTGCAGGGGTATCTGACCGATGATGCCGACGTGGCGCTAGACGGAAGCTACAAGCTGGCGTTCACGCTCTACGACGACGCGCTTACCGGCAGCAGCCAGTACACGAGCACCGAAGCAGTCAGCGTTGCTCACGGCAACTTCACGGTGTATCTGGGTGACCAGGCCCCGCTCGATCTGAAGCTGATGCAGTCGCACGACTCGCTGTGGCTGGAGATCAAGATCGTGCAGAACTGCGCGGCCGATACGACCTGCAACACCGGGACGCTAGTGAATCGCACACTGTCACCGCGGTTGCAGCTGGCGACGACCGCGTTTGCGGCGTCGGCTGCGTATTGTGGCGATGCCTCGACGGTGGGCGGTCAGGCACCGGCTGCATTTGCGACGGCGAATCACACGCACGCGTACTCGAGCCTGACGGGGATTCCGGCGGGTTTCGCGGATGGCGTGGACAACGACACGACGTATACGGCCGGCGCGGGGTTGGCGCTGAACGGCGGCAATCAGTTTTCGCTGATGTCGGGGTGCAGCAGCGGGCAAGTGCTGAAGTCGAATGGCGCCGGAGGGTGGGCTTGCGCAGCGGATAACGATACGTTGTATGTGCAAGGTAGCGGTATCTCGATCACGAGCAACATTGTGAGCGCGAGCTTCGGCGGGACCGGCAGCGCGACCACCGTGGCGCGGTCCGATCACACTCACGACGCAGGCGACATCGTCAGTGGCACGATCAGCAGCGCACGCGTCGACGCGTACACCAAGGTCCAGGCTGACGCCGCCTTTCTGCAAGCACCCAATACCGGGCAGGTCGCGGCTGACGGCATGCCGCACACGATAATTTCTTCGGGTGCGTTTGGTATCTACGAGGTCACCGCCGCCGTCGCTTGTTGCGGCAAGGCCGCGGTCCTACACGCCATCGTCGTGAGCGCGTACGGCCACCCGACGCTCTCGCATCCGTCCATCACCAAGACCATCTCGTACTATAATGGCGCCGGCTCCTCGCTCGACGTCGGGGTGACGCTCAACTCGTTGTCCGCCTGGGATATTTGGATCCAGACGACGGTCGACTTCACGAGCGCGACGAAGATCAACTATGCGGTTCGGCGGATTTTGTAGCCGCCGCGAGCAGCCCGGAGCGAGGGATCTTCTCGGCCGCGGCGAAATCGACTAGAACCGCGCCTCGCCCATGGAAAGTGCCGGTCCCTCGTCCCGCGCCGTAACTCCCCGACGCAGATGGTGGAGCGCAGCGCGCACCGCAATCCGGCACGTGCGCGAGTCCACGGTCGGCGCGCCAGCCCTGACCACGAGCCTCGTGCTGGCCGTGTTCTTGGGTGTCGTCGGCAGCGCACAGGTTCGCTTGGTGAAGGGCTCGCTGCCCTACGTGCTTCACCCCGACGACACGTACATCACCGATGCCGCGCGCAGGATTCTGCAGAGCGGGGATCTCAACCCTCACTGGTACTCGTATCCGACGTTGCCCGCGTACATCGCGACTGGATCGCTCGCTCTCGGTCTGATTCACGCCTCGGGCGAGGCTCGTAAAGCGCTCACCGTCCGCGACATAGGCTCCATGTCGGGCGCTTACTACCGACCGGCCGCTGCCGTTCAGGTGGTCCGCGAAGTGTGGATCTTGATGGCGTTGCTGGCCGTTGGCGCGACCGCCGCCTGGGCGTTCTCGCTTGGCGGTTGGCGTGTCGCGTTGTTCGCGGCGATGGTGATCGTCTGCAGTCCGGTCTGGCTCGCGGAGGCGTGGACGTACGTCAACGTAGACACGCCGCTGTCGCTCTTCATTGCGGCAGGCCTGGCGCACCTCCTCACTTCGCTGGACCGCAACTCGCTGCGTGATCGCTCGATCGTGCCGGGGATGCTGTGCGGAGCCGCGATGGCCTCGAAGTACACTGGCGCGCTGTTGCTCCTGCCATGCGGCGTGATCATCTGGTCGCGGCCGACACGCGACAGCGTCTTGCAGACCGTGATGCTCGGTATCACGGCTGTGGCCACCTTCGCCGCGCTGAGCCCGTTCTTCTTCCTCGACTTGCCGCACTTCCTCGACGGACTTGCGTTCGAGAGCTGGCACTACCGGGTTCGCGGACACCGGGGCGCGCGCGAGGTTGCCGCAGGCATGCCACAAGCTCTCGCGTACCTGACGGATGCGGTCTCACAGTGCGGAACGGGCCTGTCCGTCTTCGCCGCTTTCGGGCTCAGCGTGCTCGTCCGCGAGCGCTGGAGGGCTGCGGCCGTCTTGACGGCCTTCTTTGTCGTCTGGGTCCTGTTCTTCGCGCAGTACAAGGTGCACTTCAATCGCAACGCGTTGCCGCTGTTCATGCTGTTCCCCGTGATCAGCGTGTTGGGCGCGGTGCGTGCATACGACGCTGCTGTCATTGCGATTAGCGCACGGCGTGTCACGCGGGATCCCCGAATCGTACGAGCGATGGTCGCAGCTACAATCCTGGCAGCCGCCTCGATCGGTTCTCCTGGCGCGCAGGCACTGGAGCGGCTTACCGCCCTGCCGGATACGCGCAATCAATTCGCGGAAGGTGCTGCGCTCCAGTTGCCGGCACACGCTGAGTTGCTGATTCCCCAGCAATTGAAGTTCTCGAGCGAGGGTCTGCCGAAACAGATTTCAGTGTCTGTGGTCGATTTGACCAAGGAGCCGTCGGTCGCTCGCTGGCTGCAGGGCAAACCAGGCAGCCCGCACTTCGCGTTGTTGCCGCGCTGGGATCAGAGCTCGCTGTGGATGCAGCACGTCGTGACGGCCATGCAGCCGGGCGTCGCTGCGCTCGGCCGCCAACGAGTGCTCGTGCTCTACTCGGGGCTCCCAGCGATCCCGGGCGCTCGCATCTCGCCCAACCCGGAATTCTCGTTGGTCAGGCTCGAGCGCTGACGGTCCTCCGGCATGCACCGGCCAAGTCCCCGAGAGCACGCGTCATCAGAACGTGCGTCAGCGCTCCGGCCGAGGTCCGTCTCAGCCGCCGTAGAAGTGCACGTACACCGATGCGTTCCACTCGATCGAGAAGATCGCCAACGTCGCCGCCACGGTGATCGCGTTGATCACGAGCGTGACTTTCACGACGCGTTGCGTGTGCGGACGGTAACTTTCGGAGCGCAGCGACCACACGCACAGCGTGGGCGCCACCGCCAGTGCGTAGGTCAATGCCGCGGGCACACAAATCGCCGTCGGAATGAAGAGCGTGAACATCCCCGCACCGCGCCACGCCCCGTACCCTAGCGTCGCGAGCACAGCGCACAGCACCATGGTCGACATCGCCAACGTGAACGACGCTCGAGTCACGAGTCTGTCCTTTGAAGCAGCCAGCGCACTACCGGCCCTACCCACAGCGACGTGACGATCGTTGCAACGACAGCGGCCCCCAATGCAGGGAACGCTGCAGCACGCCGCTCGCGCCAGAGGGGAACCACGCCGTACGGAAGTAGCACGAGCAGCTGCAACAGCAACGCGACGAATAGCGCGAAGCGTGGCAGCGCGAGCTCAGTGTCGAACGCGGGAAGAGATTTCGCGAGTAGCCAATTCGCCAAGCTCAGGCCGGCTCCGCACACGAGCGGCGCCGTTACGGTGATGACCGCGAGTTGACTCGTCTCATGCGCTCGCCGTGACGACATGC
>JADGRF010000149.1 GCA_017881055.1 Sandaracinaceae bacterium | reverse complement strand
CGCCCACGGCACGAGGGCAAGATGGTAGCGCTCGGGGCCATACAGGCCTGCGTGTTGCCAATCGAACGCGGCGCATATGAACATGCCTGTGGCCCAGCCCATCCGAAAGATCGCCAGAGCGCGCAGAGGCGGTAGCCGGCATAAACGCCATCCAGTCTGCCAGCCGCCCCGCGCCGCGTCACCCACCTGAGCAGCTACCCCCGGCGGCGGGATACGTCCCGGTCTCTTTGAGCGACTTCGCCGACGAACCCAGCAGCGACTCGGCGCAGCTGTTTTCCGTTGGGTATCCAGACATCTCGATCATCAACGATGAGCCAGTGGACATGCACCCCGCCGCGGCCCACTGGTCTTCCACGTGGGTATCTCTTCCCGCGGTCGTCTGGGGCCACGTCTCCATCATCCATCCACGGCTCAACTACTACTGGGTCGACATGAGCGTCTATCCCGGAAACAGCGGAGGTCCGGTCATCGAACGGGACAAGATAGTCGGGATCGTGAGTGAGCAGGCAGTGGTCCCGATTCAAGAGGACGCGCCGGAGTCTGATTCCGCGCCCGAACGGAATCCGCCGTCGACGTACAAGATCCCTTTCGCTCGAATCACTAAGGCGAGATATGTTCGGCCGCTGATCGAAGCCCAGATTCTGAAGGACGAGGGCGCGTAACCGGTCTTTGCACCTGACGAATGCCCGCGGGAACTTCGCTGGGACGTCACCGCTAGCGGCCCGACGACGCAGGGCGACCCTATGGGAAGACCCGAACATCTTTCCGCGCGCCCTCCTCGCGCACGTTGTCGATCACCACGACACGCCTAGGCAGTTGCTTCGTAGCTGCGCCCTTGAGCCTCCTCAGCACGTCCTTGAGCTGCATCGCTTCGCGGCCGCGCGTGATCGTGTGAATCGGAATCACCACGTGATCAGCCCCGCCTCGATGCTCACCGTGGAAGATCTTGAGCACGAACCACCGAAGCTCAGACAGCGGCGCGGCGAGCAATTCGTCGCGCGTCAGCATTCGAGTGGGTCTAGTCATCCCACGGGGTAGCTCAGGACCTCATACCAGACAAGTGTCTGGCATGGCCGACTGCCCCGCCGCGAGCATCGAGGGGGCCATCCAGGGGGCCACACTTTCCGTCCCCGATGCTGTTACCCCATCTAACTAGCCGTAATCATTGCGTCCCCGGCAGGACTCGAACCTGCGACCCTCTGCTTAGAAGCACTACGACATCCGAAGGATATCATGTAGTTGCGGACGGAAAGTCTTGTTCCCGTCTTGTTTGCGAAGGTGCGCGGGAATTGCTGGCCGCGGTGGTCGCGCGAGAGGTGACGGCGGCAGACCTCAACGTCTTCGCGCTGGCGGTCTTGAACGCCGATCCTGTGACGCGCACCGCGCTCGCCGTGCTGCACGCCGACAACGATCCTCATCGCTTGATGAAGGCGATCGAGCTCGCCGGGCTTGTCATCGGCACGACCGTGCCGCGCGCCGCATCGGGATGAGCGTGCAACGTCGGAGGACGTGGTCGGGGCGCGGAGAGGCCGTTTATGCTGCCTAGGCTCCGCCGTCGGCTCACCGCACCGTCAGCACGGAGATGCCCACGTCGGTTGCAGTCGCGAAGGTGCGACTGGCGGGGTCGTAGTCCAGGCGTGACCAGCGCGAGCTGCTGCTGCCCACGACGCCGCTGGGTTTCCAGCTGTCAGCTACGCGGGTGAGTAAATCGACTTCACCATCGTCCGGCGAGCTTGCCAGCAGCACGTCGCCGCCGAGCGCGACGCGGGTGGCGAACGCGGGTCCGCCGTGAACCGCACCGATCTGATCGCGCAGCTGCCAAACATCCGCCTTGCGCTCGTAGATGAACACCCTGCCGGGGTCGTCGCTGGGTGGCGGTCCGTTGCCCAAGGGATCGCCGTGCTGCGAGCCCACGGCCAACAGATCGCCGTGGAGCGAAATACTTTGTCCGAAACGGTCTGCAGTCGGAGCTGCGGCTGGGCTCGGCGACGTCAGGTGCGCCTCCTGTGTCCAGACACCGTCCACGCGATGGAACACGTAGACGTGTCCACCGCGATAGAACTCGGAGCGACCGCAGCTGACAGCCACGGTGTCGCCATCGACCTCGACCTCGGAGCCGAATTCGAGGCCCGATTCATGTTCCTTCGGTACCAGCCGGGGCTCTTCGACCCAGCCCTTTGCGCCGTGATGAAACACGTGAACGGCGCCGGCCCAGTTCGCGGCATCGCTGTGCTCAGCAGGCTGCTTGCTGCGTGGGTCGCTGGTCGGATATTGCTCGGGATGCATCAGGCCCGGAGCCGCTTCCTGCGGCGCACCGATTGCGACCACGTCTCCGTCCACATCCATTGCCGAACCGAAGTCGTCGGCATTGCGCACGTTGCTCGTCTTCAGATACGCCGTCTGCTGCCACGTCCCATCGCGATGCTCGAACACGTAGGCGGCCCCTACGTGAAACCGACCGTTGTTGGTAGCGTCGCCATCGATCTGCGTCGCAGCACTCGCCTCGTGCGGTGCGCTGACCACCAGGCGATCGCCGGAGATCGCGACGCTGCTGCCGAATCGGTCGCCAGGGTCGGGATGCGCCGGTGCAAGCGGCGCTTCCAACAGCCACTGCCCCGCCTTCCGTCGATACACGTAGGCCCGGCCCGCGTCCTGGCCCGCGTCGTCGTTCAGGGGCGCTCCCACTACGAGCGCATCGCCGGAAATTCGTAGCGCGGAACCGAACGCGTCGTCTGCCTTGGGGGCCTTGATGTCGAAGCGCTGCCCGAGCGCGCCCGACACGCGCGCGTCCAGCTTCGGTGAGCCACGAGAGATGATCTCTATCGGGTGCTCCGAGGTCAGATTGTAAAACGCTAGCGCAACGAGCGCCGCAGCCAAAACCACGACCAGTCCGGCACCCCACAGAACCCACTTCATGTCGAACCCCGCTTCACGCCCGTCCCACGCTCGCGCTCAGGCTCACGACGAACTCGTCCAGTTGGTCGAACGTCTCGAACGTTCCAGCTTCTACTCCGGAGGCGCAGCTTTCGTCGAGAGCTTCCTTCGAAGGATAGAGCTCGTGCATGACCACCAACGTCTTGCCCGCTCGTTCCTCGAAGGTGACGGTGGTGACTTGCCCCGCGTCACCGACTTCCTCGTTGGTCTGCCGCAGCAGAAGTGCTGGGGGATCGGCCAGCTGACGGGTCAGTGGGGACGTGGTCGGGGCGCGGAGAGCGCCGTTCATGCTGCCTAGGCTCAACGGAAAGTCCCTGTACTCGGAGTTGTAGCCGGTCAGCGCGCGTCACGTGGCCCTGCAGCACGCTTGCGGCTCTCGACTTTCTTCACACGCTTGCGCTGGCGGTCTCCTCCGATCAGGGCGGTAGACTGGCCATGCCCGTTCCCAACGTGTGACGGGATCGGTAACATCGAACCCGCACCTTCAGCGAAAGCCAGATGACGACGAGTGAGCGTTCGATGGTTCGTGATCCCCGCCGTCACCAGCGTCTCGAACTTCCTCCTCTGCCGGAAGCGCCCGAACCACTGCAGTACAGATCGATTTTTCGACGACCACCTCTGCCAAGATCGAACGAAGCACATCTCGACGAGCTTGAGCGGATGAAGTCCCTCCTGCTGGAGGCTCAGAAGTATCGGATCGAAGCCTTCAGTACTCTGAACCACTCGTATCCGACGCCTGCGCCGAGGCTTCCGGATGTTCCTTCAGAAATCGCTGCACTCGCCTCCCAAGCCGACCAACCCGCTCCCACGGCTCCCTGGTCAGCCCCTGTGCCGCCTCTCAGTTTCAAGTGGCACGACTACTTAATGTTCTGGGCCATCCCCGGAAAGCGTGCCGCACACGAGCATCGGGTTGTTCAGGAGGCCGCGACCTTTCGCGACGCCGAAGCAGCATTTCGTTCTGCCGCCGTCGCTCACAGAGACGACCAGGCGGCGGTGCGGCAGTGGAGAGATCGGGTTGCTGACTTCGAAGCAGCTCGCTCGCAGATTCAACGCAGGTGGGAGAAGGCGGCGACCGAATGGGACCGAGCCCGACGGGGCGACCTCTCTCAGTGGCAGGACATGAAGGCCGCCTATTCGTCCGGCACACGTGAAGGGGTCAAGGACTACTTTTTCGCCAACCTGAATGCGGTGCCACGACCAGTGTGGGCGGTGCAGAAGATCGCTATCGAGTACGAGTGTAGCCCCTCACCCACGCTCGTGATCCCCCGGCAGGGTGCTGTCGATCTACGCGCTCGTTGGAGCGCCTGAGACGTTGGCGCAGCGCGGGGTGCAGTGCCGGTAATTGAGCGTGAGCGAGCGTGGCGATGGAGCATCGTGCGCCACAAAAGGAGTGAGCCCGCGCGTCTGGACACGAGCGGGCTCGATGACGACGTGCAAGTTCTCTGGAAGGAGACCACCGCCGTCGATCGGTATGTAACCGATCGCGCGTGGCAGAGGGCAATTCTTTGCCAGTGCCCGTTGCATCCGGAAGGTGGATGCGGGCTGTAACGACTTGGGAGCTACCCCCGAGTGCAGCCGGCCGGTGCACGAGTCGCACGATTTCTGTGCCCGCTGGCTGGAGTCTCGATCAGCCTGCTGCCCGCGTTTCTAGCGGCCCGGCTGGCGGTAGCCGGCATAAACGCCATCCAGTCTGCCAGCCGCCCCGCGCCGCGTCACCCACCTGAGCAGCTACCCCCGGCGGCGGCCTCGCTTGCCGCCGCCACGGGAGCGCTCGCCAAAGCGGCGCTGCGCGAGCTGCTCAGCGACGAGATCGATCACGCGCGTCTTGGCTGGGCCCACCTGAGCTCGCTCGACGTAGACACCCGCCGCGCTATCGCGCCCTGGCTACCCAGTCTCTTGCGCGCAAACCTGCGCATGTGGCGCGACGCGCCTCGCGACTACTCCGAAGATGCGCGCATCATTGGACACGGCGCCATCTCGCGCGAGCTGCTCGAGCATGCCCTCTCGGTCGCGCTGCACACGCTCATTCTGCCGGGGCTCGCGCAGCTGGGCTTCGACACAGCGGCTATGGGCACGGGTTTTGTGGATCGAGGATCCAATCGGTGAGGATCGTTTCGAGCAGCGGGTTGGCTTCGAGGGTGCCGAGCGGCGGCATCGGAGCATTGCCAGGTTGCCCGATATACCCGCGCAGCACATCGCGCCAGTAGATGACAGAGGCGTTGAGATCACCCTTGGTGATCTTGGTACACAGACCGCTGCTAAGCGTGTCCACCTGGATGCGCAGATCCATCGATTCCAGCGGGTGGTGGCAGCTGGAACAATTGGCGTGCAGGTAGGCTCGTAGCCGAGCTTCGGTCGGGTACGTCGTATCGCTCGGGTTCGGCATGAAGCGCGCCAGCTCTAGGGTATCCGGCGCAAAACTGCTCCCCAGGATCCCCAGCTGCTGCATGCTGCGTAGCTGGTTGTCGACCGTAATGCCGTAGTCGAAGTTGCGATTGATCATCGCGGTCTGCAGGCCGAGTACCGTGCCAGGCGTCTCGTGACAGCCGAGGCATTGGCCGCGATTCGGGAAGAAGTGGGTCTGGACGCTGGGCGCGCCGAGCTCGTCCTGGATGTCGAAGTCACTCGTGCTGCTCGCAGGGCTGGTCGGTCTCAACATGGCCTGGCTGGCAGCCTGGTCCCACTGGTAGCTGTAGCGATCCCAGTTGCCTGTGTCGCGCACCACGAGAAGGCGCGTCTCGACCGGACGCAACGTGCTCGGATCGCCGCGCTGGCCTTCGATCGAGAACTCCTTGATCAGAATCGACCCCGCAGGCAGCGTCCAGATGCCGGGGTCGCGGTAGGTGATGGTCGTGCCTTTGGGCAACATCAAGAAGCGGCGCTTGAAGGCGCCATCGCTCCACAAGGGCGAGCGCACGTCGAAGGGGATGAACCCGGCCACGGGCTGACGCCCGAGCGCATCGGCGAAACAGCCGGTGGCCGTGAGCAGAGAACCATCGAGCGGCGCCGTGGCCAGGCAATGCGCGTTGTAGGCACGCTCGCGCAACCCGTGAGGAGGTTGCGCGGGGTCGCTGTTGAAGCGGCTGACGAAGATCTGCGCGGGGCCGCCGCTCGCGGGAGTTTCGAGCCAGGCCACGAGCGGCTGGCCCGTCGCGGCGGGCACCAGCGCGGGGCGTATCGCGAGCGCCTGGCGATCGCGGTTGAGCGGCGGGCCAAGCGGTTGAAAACGATTGCCTTCGAGCCGCTGCGCGTACACCCGTGAAGCGCCCTCGCCCGGCGGCGTTTCGGAAAATGCGCTGAGCAGCGCGGCGTCTGGCGCATACGCTAGCGTGCGATCGAGCGCTGCACTGCTGTTGACGAAGCCGAGATCCTGCGGCACGGCGCTCCACGCGCCCAAGGCCCAGCGCACCGTGCCCTGGCCCGGCGCTGTCAGGGCGCAGCTCTGCGCGCTGGCCACGCTCATCGCGAAGCTGCCGCTGACGGCGGCGAGCGCGCCGCCGACGCCGAGCGGCACGAGCGCCGCACCGTCCCAGCGCGACACGACGATGCCCGTGCCGATTTCCTGGTAGGCGAGCGTGAAGTCGCTCTGACCATCACCCGAGAGCCGCACGCCGCGAGCCTGCGCGCCGATGTCGGCCAACGTCTGCCAGCTTGCGCCTTCGAGCGCCCGGACGCGCAACACCGGCTGCGCGCTGGTGTCGAGGCCATCGAAGGCGACGATCGGCTCGCCGGCCGCCCCAAGGGCGAGCGCGGGCGCATAACTGCCGCCACCGTTGGGGTCCGCCGCATCGCCCAAGCCCTGCCACGCTGCGCCGTCCCAGCGCACCACGATCACACCAGCAGTTTCGCGAAAGGCCGCAATCGGCGCGCCGCTCGCGTCGACGGCGAGCGCGATGCGCGGCTCCGCACCCGGCGAGGCCAATGTGGCTTGCTGGTTCAGCGCAGCACCGAGCGCCTGCCAGCCGCCGTTTTCCCAGCGGCTCGCGTACACGTCGTCGTGCTCGACGTCCAGCATCACGGGGCGGCCTTGGTGGTCGAGCGTCAATCGTACGTCGGTCGCGCTGGCTAGCGGCTTGCGGTTCTGCGCTGCACCGAGGCGCAGCCAGGCGGGCACGGTGAAGTGCACCGCGATCGGCTCGAGTCGATTGCCCGCGAGGTCGGTGATGCCTGCCCCAAGCTGCAGCGTCAGCTCGGCCGGAAGCTCCGGTGCCTGGTCGAGCGTGACCTCGATGCTGAGGCCATCGGCGCTTTGCGCGGTGGTAAAGGCGAGCGCGCGTGACGGCGTGGCTTGCCGCAGCTGCAGCGCGCCCGCGCCGAGCACCACGGGCTCGGAAAAGACGAGCATGGGCGTGCCGTCAGCTGCAACGTTGTCGTCACCGTCACTCGGCGTCGACGCGACCAGCTGTGGCGGTTCGTGGTCCGCTGTGGCGGCGTCTGCGCGGCCAGCATCTGCGGCGGCGGCATCTGCGCGGCCGGCGTCGTTCGCTGCAGCGTCACCACCATCCAGCGCGTGAGTCGCCCCGTCGGTCGCGAGTTCTCCCGCGTCCGGGGCGGCCTCATGGCCCGCGGCTGCATCCTGCCGCGGCTCGCCATGTGCTGCGCGCCGCTCGCCGGCACCACAACCACAACACGCCAGCAAAACGACCGCCGCGGAATGCCACCCGATGCGCAACGCACGTTCCACCATCGCGACAGCCTACATCACCACGTGAAAACTGGCGCCGCCCGCCCGGCAAAGCCAGGCGGGCGGGCCAGATGTGGCGCTACAGCTCGTTAGTAGTTCGAGCCGATGTCGACAGCGACAACTCCCTGGCTGGTCGCGGTGCCGGTGCCCGAGTCGCCCGTGACCCAGTGGACGTTCACGTAGCCGTTGAAGCCGGTGGCGGACCCCATGACCCCGGTGCCGACCAGACCGGCGTAGGCGATGGCCGCGCCGCCGTGGGGAATGCCGGGTGTGGCGTCGAGATCCGTGACCAGCGTCTCGCTCATGCCCTTGCCATCGGCCGTGAAGCCGTCGACCTTGTTGAGCGTCACCGCGGGCGAACCGCCGACCGCGAAAGTGCCGTTGTGGATGTGTGCCGAACGGATGCTGTTCGCGACGTTGGGCCCGGAGACTCTGATCGTGACCAGCGTGCCCAGCGTGGCGCCATCGACGAACTCGGCGAAGCGCACGTCACCCGTGATGCCGGAGCCCAGCAGCGTAGTCATCGGATAGACCACGAACTTTCCAGTCAGCTTGGTGCGATCGATGATGCCGCTCTTGCCGGTGGCACCCATCGTGCCCATCGTGCCCATCGTGCCCATCGTGCCCAT
>JADGRF010000013.1 GCA_017881055.1 Sandaracinaceae bacterium | reverse complement strand
TTCGGTCAACGCGCGCACGGGTCGATCGCAGCGACGCAGCAGCTCTTCACAGCGCTCGGCCACTTCAGCCACGCGGTCCTCGGGCAGCCGAGCCAGCAGCTTCGACAGGTCGTACGCGAGGCCGGCGGCATGCTGCTTGCCGAGCGCGGCCAGCGGTTCGAGCGCCTTCGTGTAGAAACGCGCGCGCTCGACATCCGAACAGATCGTCGCCGTACCCGCCAACGTCGTGCAGCACGTGAAGAACATCGTGAGCAAACCACGAAACGCGCCGATACCCCCGTGCCCGGGCAAGAGCGACCGCAGCGCTCCGATGGCAAGGCCGAGGTACAAGCTTGAGGCGGCTCCCGAACCATGGTCGCAGGCGGTCCGCGATCCGCACGCCGAGCAGATCACGCAGGATCTCCACCGCTTCCGGCCCGTACTCGTTGGCGAGGCGGCGATCGACGCGGCACCCAGCGAGCGCAAGCGGGCCAATCAAATGGATGCGCTCGTGCGCCGGCCGCCCCTCGCGCCGAAACACCTCGAGCGCCGCGTGCAACGCTGGCACCGCGGCCGCGAGCTCATCGCTGTCGTAGGCGAGCCGCTGTCCCGCATCCGCGAGCAGCTCTGCGCCGGCGGTCTGGGCACCGCCGTTGATCAGATGCCAACCCGCATCCAGCATGCCGTTGATGTCGAGCTCTTCCTTCGACAGAAACGTGCCCATCAAGCGGTGCAAGTACTTGCGGCGCTCCTCGGCGAGTAAGCCGTAAATACGCTCGCGCACCGTCTAGTGGCTGAAGTGATAGCTCGCTCCGACTTGGACGAGCACTTCCTCGCGCGCCAGTCCTTCGAGCGCGGCGTAGGCATCCCCGACGTTTTCGGCCGAAGCCGCCGCCACGCAGCGCTCGATCGGCAGCGTGCCGCGATGCACACACGAAGCCTCTGCAAGCTTGCGCGCCCCCGGCGTGAGCCGCGCCAGGCGAACATCGAGCGCTTGCTCGATCGTGCCGGGCAGCTCGTGCTTCTGAAGCTCCTGCGGCAGAGTCCAGGTGCCTTCCGCATAACGAATCACGCTCTGATCGACCAAGTGATGCACTAGGTCCATGCACGCCTGCGGGTTTCCACCTGACAACTGGTGCACCCACTCCGCGAGGCGACCTGTGTTCGGCACATCCCCGAACAGCAAGCGCACCAGCGCGTGCACGTCATCACGAGCCAGGCCACGCAGCTTCATGGTGCTGCCGGCGTCCTCGATCGCGCGCATAGCCGCCGACGCAGAAGCCGCTTCGCCTGGCTTGGGCGCCACCAACACGAGCAGCGCATGCGCCCTCGATGCGCGAGCAACCGTGGCGACGAACGCGGCCGAGCCTTCGTCGAGGCGCTGCGCGTTGTCGATCGCGAGCACCAGCGGACGACGCTCACACAGCGCGAACACCCAGTCCGCCAGCGCCGTTTGTGTGCGTCTACGCAGCTCGCCCGGAGGCAGATGCGTCTGATCGCCTTTCATCCCGAGTCGCTGCGCCATCAGCGGCGAAAAACGCGCAAGCGTATCGGCGCTCTCGCGTTTATCAGGGCGACACTCACGCGGCCATCACAGCGCGTTGTAACGTATCCACGCATGCGCACGCATGTGCACCGCACGCAGAGCAACGCGCTGCGCACGAGCACGGCGTGAACAGAGCCGCGAACGGCTCTAACCGACCTGAACCTGAATCCCGAGCGCTTCGCGCAAGCGGAAGTACGACTCGGAGACGCTGAAGAGCACGAGCTCCTGCACCTTCTCCTTCGGCGTCAGATCCACCGTGCCCATGGGCGGCTCCGCTTGGATCATGCGCGAGGCGATCTCGAGATCGTTGCAGAGCAGGAAGCCCGCGCGGCACGCGCTCAGCTCCACGCACTGCATCCAGCGCTTCACGTCCGTGCGCGCGCCCGCATCCACGAAGCGCTTCGTGATGCTGTTCAACAACTCCACGTCCGCTGGCTGCATCTGCGCGCGCATCTGCTTCGCCCACTCGGTCACGTTCGGATCCGCGATGTCGACGCCTGCGATGTTCATCGCAGCCGCGAGCACCAGCTTCAGCTCGTCCTTGGTCTGGAACATCGTGCGGATGTAGTGCTCACCGCGGTAGTACGCGAGGTGCTTGGCCACCACGAAGATGACATCCAACGGGTTTTGACCACTGAGCAGCGCGCTGCCACACACCGTCGCCGGGGGCTGCGTGGTCGCGAACGCGAGGCCTCCCTGACGATCCGGGCACACGAACAGGCGCGGCACGAACGGCAAGCTGAGCACCTGCGTCACGAAACCGAACGTGCGCGCGAACGCGACCGTGGTGTTCATGACGTCCGGGATCAGGTCCTTCTTGTTGAGCGCCCACTTCTTGTCCGGCTGCGCGCGGATACGGAGCACCGCCGGCGTCACGGCTTCGAACACCTTGCCCGCGAGGAAGTCCTCGTCCGGATGCAGAAGATCCTTCACCCAGCGCTCGTTGTTCAAGCGGTTGCGTGGACGGATCGGCCCCTCGGGCTTGTACTGATCGTAGAACTGGCGCTGCTCGGCATCCGCCTTCTTCAAGAAGTTGAGCGTCGCGGCAACGCACCACGCCTTGTCGTACAAGCGCGCGTCGAAGTAGAGCTTGTACAGCGAGCGATACGAATCGACGCGGTACGGATCGTTCTTCAGCAGGATCTGCTGCTCTGCGATCGCGTCATCGAGCCGGCTCGGCAACATGCCGTAGATCTCGGCGAGGATCTGATGCTCGAGCATGTTCTCGGGCTGCAGACGCGACGCCATGGTGAACGCTTCCGCCGCAGACTCCACGTTCTTCAAACGGTCGCGGTAGATCACGCCGAGGTTGTGCCAGAGGTTGAACTCGAGCCCGGTATCGGCCTTGCCTGCCACCCGATGCAGCATCTTGCGGAACGCGCGCTCCAACCCCTTCCAGTCCTTTTGCTGGTTGAGCAGCTTGTTGATCGCTTCGAACGACTTGAGCATGCCGTCCGGATCGAGATCGAGCGCGATATTGAAGCGTTCCAGCGCGCGCACGGCATCCTTCAGCTCGTCACGCAGCACGACGCCGATCGTGTATGCGTACTTGGCTCTCGCTTCGGCACGCGGATCCAGCTCGGCCACGCGATCGATGATCGCAATCGCCGGTTCCCACTGGCCTGTCGACTGATAGAGCCCGAGCAGCTTGTGCAGCAGCTTGTGGTTCTGCGGCTTCAGCTCGCCAGCTTCGACATACGACTCGATGGCCTTCGCGGGGTTCTTCAGCTGATCGTTCCAGAGATCGCCGATCTCCTCGATCATGCGGAAGCGCTCGTCGAGATCATCGGAGGTCTCGAGCACGCGCTTGCGGAAGTGGATCGCCTGCTCGAAGTCCTTCTCGTCGGTGTAGAGACCGACCATCGCTTCGAGTGTCGGGCGATGACCCGGGTCCTCCTCGAGCGCCTTCTCGAACATGTTGAGCGCCTTCTTACGCTCACCCTGCTCGCGTTTGACGACACCCAAGCGATAGAACGTGTCCGTGGTCTCCGACGAGCCGAGCTCGTCGCGATGGTGCACGAGCACCATCTGGTAATACTTGAACGCGTTGTCCCACTCCTGCTTGCGGTAGTGAGCCGCCGCGAGACCCACGAGCGCGCGGAGATCCTGCGCATCGAGGTCGAGCGCACGACCGTAGGCCTTGACCGCGGTGTCGTCGTCCTTCAGCTGCTCGGCACACTGACCATAGAGCGACCAGAGGCGATGCTGCTCTTCGCTCGGCCGGTTGCCCGACGTACGCACGAGCATCTGCAGCAGCGGCTCCGCATCCTTCCAACGCGCGGCCTTCGTGTACTCGTTGACCAGCGGTAGCGCCGCATCCTGATTGTCCGGGTCGAGGCGATACGCCTCTTCCCAGCACTCGATCGCACGCTCGTGCTCCTCGAGCTTGTCCTGGTAGATGCGACCGAGCTCCACACGGAACTCGGCGTTGCGACGCGGATTTTCCTCGACCTCGGTGATGCGCTCGAGCGCACGCGCCGCGGCGTTGAAGTCACCCTCGTCGATGTGAATCGTGCGCATCGACTCGAGAGCCGGCAGATGCCGCCCGTCGAGATCGACCGCGCGCTGGAAGTGATCGAGCGCGCTGACGCGGTCGCCCAATTCCTTGTCGAGCAACGTGCCCATGCGGAAGAACAACGCGACCTTCTCCGTCGCGTCGTCCACGACCTCGGAAAGCTTCTCCAGGGCGTCGAGCGCCATGCTGTGCTCTTCGCGCTTCTCGTAGAGCTGGCCGAGCGCGCGCAGCGCCTCGATGTTTCGCGGATCGATCGAAGTGACGTTGAGGTAGTTCTCTACCGCGCGATCCGTATCGCTCAGCTCGTCGCGGTACACCGCACCGATCAGCCGGGACAGGTTCGCCTTCTCCGTCTTGTCGGGCGCGGCGTCGATATGCCGCTCGAGCGCACCGATCAGCTCCGGCCACTTGCGCTGCTGCCGGTAGATGCGCGCGAGGCTCGTGAGCGCCTCGGTGTGCGTCGGGTCGATCTCGACGACGCGCTCGAGGCGCTCCGCCGACTTCTCCGGCTTGAGGAATTCTTCCTCCCACATGCCGGCGATGCGCACGAGCAACGCGACCTGATCGCGATCGTTCTGCACGATGTCGCGCTGCTTCTCGAGCACATCGAGCAAGTCCTGCCACAGCTCCTGCTGCGCGTAGAGCCGCTCCAGGCCCTTCAACGCCTGCAGGTTGCTCGCATCGTCCTCGAGCACGCGCTTGTAGTGCTCGATGGCCTTGCTCTTGTCGGCCACGCGATCTTCGTACGCTTCGGCCAGCTCCAGCTTCGCCGCGAGCACGTGCTCCGGGTCGTTGACAGCTGCAACCTTGCGCTTCAGGATCTCGACCAGGTCGAACCACTGTTCGCGCTGGCGATACATGCGTTCGAGCGCCTTGATCGCACCCAAGTGCGTAGGCACCGCCTCGAGCGCTTCGCGGTAGTGCTTGATGGCCTGATCAGGGAGCTTGAAGTTCTCCTCGTGGAGCTCGCCCATGTTCACGTAGACATCGGCGCGCTCCGCCGGGTCTTCGGTCATGTCGACGAGCTTGCCGAGCACCTGCGAGTAGATCTGCCACTGCTGCGTCTGGCGATACAGCTCCGCCATCTGCCGCATCGCGGGCCGATTGACAGCATCGACGGCCAACACCTGCTGCAGGTACGGGATCGCGTACTCTGGGTGTCCTTCGCGGCCGTACCAACGCGCGCACTTCAGGCAGATCGCGTTGCGCGTCGCGAGGTCGCCCTCGGCGACTTCCTGCAGCGACTGATTCGCGGTGGTGAGCAGCTCGTTCCAACGCTGCGTGAGGCCCGCCAAGCGCTCGACCTCGCGTGCCGACTCTTCGTTGGTGAAGTCCTGCGTCCACGCGATCAACAACGCGTCGAATGCCTGGGCCTTGTCGTCGGCGTCCTTTTCGTAGACGCGCGCGACGTTGCGCAGCAGCTGGATACGCTGGCTCGGTTCCGGCGCGGCTTCGACGCGCGTGAGATACAGCGAGATCAAGTCGTCGAAGCGCTGGTGCTCGCGATGCAGCTGCTCCAGGCGCTCGAACGCCAAGTTGTGGAGCGGGTCGACCTCGAGAATCTGGTTCATCGCGCCGACGGCCTTGTCGGGCTCGCCAAGCTTCTCGTCCCACATGCGCGCGACATCGAGCAGCACGGCGATCTTTTCCCGCGCGTCCTCGATCACCTGCACGCGGCGCTGCTTCACGTCGATGCAGTCTTCCCACTGCTCTTGACCGGCGTGGATCGCCTCGAGCGCATCGAGCGCGCCAAAGTTGGCGGGCGCGAGCGAGAGCGCCTTGTTGTAGCTCTCGACTGCGTCGATCGGCTGCTTCAGCAGCTGGTTGTAGACCGCGCCGAGCTCCATGTAGACGCCTTCGATCTGCGCGTCCTTTAGCGTCCCGCCGCGGAGAGCCGAAGGCTGCTCCACAAACATCGAACCGGCGCCTACGTCGACCAACCTGTGCAACGTGTCCACGAGGTCGTTCCACGAGGCCGCGGCACGATGGATCGCGGCGATCGCGAACAACGCATCCGTGTTGCTCGGATCGATGTCGAGCACGCGCTCCCAGCTCTCGAGCGCGTTGCGATCACGATGCAGCTTCTCGTACCAGATCCGGCCCAAGTCGCCGTAAATCTGGATGCGCATCTCGTCGGTCTCTGCGACCGCGACTTCGCGTTCCAACACGTCGACGAGATCTGTCCAGTTCTCTTGCTGCGCGTAGATGTTGCCGAGCGCATTGAGCGCTTCGTGATCTTCGCCGAGCAAGTCGAGCACCTTGCGCAGGAGCTCGACGGCACGCTCGTAGTTATTGAGCTTGCCGGCCGCGAGCACCGCCATGCGTCCCAGGATCTCGGCCTGCGCCGAGTCACCCACGACCACATCGAGCTCCTTCTCGTAGACCTCGAACAGCTGCGGCCACTGCTGCGTGACCGTGTACACGTTCTGCAGCGCGTGCAGCGTGTCCTCGTGCTGTGCGTCGAGCTTCGCGAGCACGTGGCGATAGACTTCGATCGCCTCGTCCGTGCGACGACACTCGTTCCACAGCACGTTACCCAGCCGGTGGCTGAGCTCCACCTTCTCACGGGCGTCCGAGGCCGCAGCGACGCGCTTCTTCAGCACCTCGGCCAGCGCCTCGCCGGCACCGTGATCCGTGTAGATGTTGTCGAGCGCGATCAGCACGTCCTCGTCGCGATCATCCATCGCGATCACGTAGCGATACGCCTCTTCGGCGCGCGCCACGTCCTGCAGCTCTTCGCCATACACACGCGCCAGGCGCTTGGCGATCGCGATGCGAACGTCCTTCTCGGCATGCTGTTCCGCGATCACCGCGTACGTGTTCGCCAGCACCGCGAAGCCGTTGTCTGGAGAGCCGGAGGCTGTTCCAGTTGACACGATGGGAGCGAGGCGCTCTGCTTCCGAGATGGAATGATCGCTGGTCGCATCTTCCATCAACGCCTTCTGAATCCACGAGAACGCCAGCGCGTGATCGTTCGCGCGCTCCTCCGCGATCTCCGCTATTCGGTGCATCATCAGCACGCGTTGCTTATTGTCGGCGAGCGAGCGCAGCTCGACTTCGTGCACACCGACCAGGCGATCCCAGGCCTCCTGCATGCGATAGAGCGGCTCTAAGATCTCGCCGATCTCGGTCGGCAACACGCCCTTCCCAAACAAGCCTTCGAGCGCGCGCAGCGCCTCTTCGTGCTCAGGTGCGGCCGCGAGAATCTCGCGATAGCGATCGACTGCTTTCTCGACCTTGCCGAGCCGATGCTCGAGCAGCTGACCGAGCTTGAAGTGAATCGCCAGAAGCTCGTCCGGGCTGCCCGCAATCTCGACCTTGCGCTCGAGGATCTCGGCCAACGGCTCCCAACGCTCGCTCGCCTCGTATAAGCGCTCGAGCGCCTCGACGGCCTGCGCGTGCGCAGGATCGGTCTCGAACACGATGCGATAGCGAGCAATCGCGGCATCGACATCGCCGAGCTGCACTTCGAAGATCTGTGCAAGCCGTAGCGCCAGATCGATCGCCATGCCCGGCGAGTCGGCGCGCAGCCTCGTGATCTCTTTGTCGTAGAGCGTCGCGAGGTCACCCCACGCGTTCAACCGCTCAGCCAAGCGCTCGAGCGCAGCCAGCGTGTTCTCGTTCTGACTGTCGACCGGGAACGCACGCGCGAACGCGCCGAACGCCTTACGCCCCTCTTCGAGGTGTACCTCGTAGATCTCGGCCACCTGATGGAGCAGCTCGACCTTGCGGACCGGATCTTCCTCGTGGGTGATCAGCACTTCGAGCGAACGCGACAAGCGCGCCGAATCGACCGACGCGCGGTAGATCGGCTCCAGCACCCACGCAGCCGCCACTGGCTCGCGCTCTTCGTCGATCATGCGCTCGAGCGCAGCCAGCGTGGCCGCGTGATCGGGCACTACGTCGAGGATCTCGCGGTACACATCCACGGCACGGAACGCGTCGTTCAGCTTACGCTCGTGCAGCTCACCGATGCGATAGCGGAAGTCGATCGCCTGCAGCGGCTCGCTCACGAGCTCTGCTTCACGCTCCAAGATCGAAAGCAAATCTTCGGAGCGATCACTGGCGAGGAACAACGCATCCAAGCGTCCGAGCGCCGCTATGTCGTCGGGGTCGAGCTCGACCACGCGTTGATACGTCTCGATCGCCTTCTCGGTCTGCTTCAGCTCGCGCTCGTAGACGCCACCGATCTGCAGGTAGAGCGCCTTCTTTTCATCGGGATCCGAAACGACGTCGGCCTTCTGGCCATACACGCCGAGCAGCTTCTCCCACTGCGAGAGCTTGAGGTGCAGCTGGATCAGCTTGTCGAGAGCGCGGAGATCATCCTCCTCGATCTCGAGCACGCGCCGATACACTTCGATCGCTGCGTCGGGAAGCTCCAGCACTTCTTCGTAGATCGCACCGGCGCGGAACAGATAGTCCTTCCGCTCATCGGACGCCGTCAGCAGCGCCGACTTCGTGAGGTAGATCAACGCCAAGTCGTCGTAGCGCTCCGCCATCTGGTAGAGGCGTTCGAGCGCGCTCGCCGCATCGAGGTTCGCCGCGTCGACCTCCAGCACGCGCCGGTAATGACCGATCGCACCATTGGCATCGCCGAGCGACTCTTCACGGATCTGAGCCGCTTTGCTGTGCAACGAGACCAGCACGGCGGGATCCGTCGCGCCCTGCACCTGCGCTTCGTAAACCTGCGCCAGCGCTTCGTGCGAGCCAGCGCTGATGCCTAGGCGATCGAGCTGATCACGCGTGGTGGGATTGGTAGGATCCTCAGCGAGCGCGCGCGCGAACGTCTTGAACGCACCGCCTGCGTCGTCGAGCGCGATCTCGTACAGCTCCGCCATGCGGTGCAGCAGCTCGACGCGCTGATCGGTCGACGGGCTGTTCTTCACCTGGATGTCGTGAATACCGATCAGCTTCTGATACTCGTTCGCATCGCGGTACAGCGGCTCGAGGATCTCCGCGATCTGCACCTGATACGGAGGACGCTCGATCAGCCGCTCGAGCGCGCCACGCGCCTCGGAATGCGACGGATCGCGCTCCAAGATCTCGCGATAGATCTCGATCGCAGCCTCGGGCGCGTTCATGCGCGTCTCGCGCAGAAGGCCCAAGCGCAGCATCAAGGAAATCTGCTCTTCACTGCCTTCGGCAAGAGAGAGCTGGCGGTTGACGTTGTCCGCCAGCTCGCTCCACATCTTCTGCCGCTCGTAGAGCGAATCGAGCGCAGTGAGCGCCGTACGACTCGCCGGATCCAGCTCGAGAATCTCCGCGTAGATGCGAATCGCCGCATCCGGCTCACTCAGCATCTCGTCGTGAATGAACGCCATCTGCGCGAGCAGCTGCTCTTGCACCGCCGGGTTCGACGTGATCGACGCGCGACGACGCAGCACGTCGAGCAGGTCACGCCAACGCTCGGTGCGCCGGTACAGCGTTTCGAGCGCGCCGAGGATCTCCTCGTCGCCCGGATCACGCTCGAGCGCCGTCATGTACGCCTTGACGGCCGCTTCGACGTCTCCCAGCTCGTTGTCGTAGAGCCCAGCGGCCTTGATCAGCAGCTGACGGACCAGCGCCTGATCTTCGATCTTCGCAGCACGCGCCTCGACCAAACGCACCATGTCACCAAGGCGCTTCTGCTCCTTCGCGAGCACTTCCAAGCGCGCCACGATCCCGAGGTTGTCCGGCGCTTCTTCGAACGCACGGCAATACGCTGTGAACGCACCAGCACCATCGCCGAGCTGCTCGGCGCGAACTTCGCCCATCTTCGTGATCAGATCGATGCGTTGATCAACCTCGGACGTGAACTCGAGCAAGACCTCGAGCGCGGTGACGAGCTTCGCCCACTCGCTGCGACCTTCGTAGAGCTCGACGAGAATCCCCGCGGCCTGGCCACCCAGCTCTTTGTCGTCGAGCAGCGATTCGAGCGCGCCGAGCGCGCCGTCGTGATCGGGCACGAGCGTGAGCACTTCGCGATACAGGTCGATCGCGCGCGCCTTGTCACCGAGGTGCAGATGCAGCGCACCCGCCAAGCGGAACTTCAGGCCCGCCAGCTCTTCGTCCGAGCTGGGCCCCATGTCGATGCGATGCTCGAGCGTCTGCGTGAGGTCGTCGAAGCGCTCCTCTTGCTCGTAGAGCGAATCGAGCGCGCGATACGCCTCGACCTCACCCTCGCCGAACTCGATCGGGATGTTCTTGTAGGCCTCGATGGCCTGCTCGGCGTTCTTCAGATTCTCGTGCCAGAGCTTCGCGATGCCGTACGCGAGAGCCTTGCGCGTCTCGACATCCGACTCGAGCTCCGAGCGACGCAACAAAACCCCGAGCAAATTCTGGAAGTCGCCCGCCTCGCGATACAGCTTCTCCAACGCAGCGATCGCGGCGGCGTCATCCGCGCGGTCGTCGTACACGGCGCGGAACTGCTTGGTCGCCTCGGGACCTTTGCCTTGACTCGCGAGCGCGCGACCGTAGTGCAGACGCAGATCGTTGGCGTCGTCCGGATGGCCGGCGTCCTCGATCGCCTTGTCGAACGCAGCAAACACGCGATCCCAGCCGTTGACCTTGCCGGCCAAGCGCTCGAGGTCGTCGCGCAACACGTCTTGCTTCGGATCGACCACGAAGGCTTCCAAGAAGCGATCGAACGCCAGCTGCGGGTTACGCAGCTTCTCCTCGTACAGAAGGCCGATCTCGCGCAGCAGCACCACGCGCGCATCGGGATCCTCCGCGTGGCCGCGTCGCACTTCGCACACGGAGACGAGCTTCTTGGCGTCGCCCGCTTGCTCGTAGATCGGAGACAGCGCCTCGGCTGCCTGCAGGTTGCTCGCATCGAGCGTGAGCACCTTCTCGTACGCACGCGCAGCGCGATCCGCCGCACCCTTCTTCTCTTGCCACAGGCGCGCAATCCGGAAGTGCAGCGCGATGCGCTCCGCCAGCTCGGCCGTGGTGGCGTCCGCGGCGCGTTCCAGCGTACGGATCAGCTCGTCGAGCTTGTCAGTTGCCTCATAGAACGCTTCGAGCTCGTCCCACGCGCCCGTCGCAACCCAGCGCTTCTTGAGCTGCTCCTGCGCACGACGGTCGTTCGGATCGAGCTCGAGCAGACGCTTGTACGCGCCGAGCGCGCCGTCGTCGTCCTGAAGCTTCTCCGAGTACACGTTACCGAGCTTCTGCAGGATCGCGACTTGGTCCGCAGGGCTCTTCGCGAGCTGGCTCTGCTTGTCGAGCACGTCCGCAAGCGGCGCCCACTCGCGCGCGCGCTCGTACAGGCCCGACAGAGCGTTCAGCGCTTCCGGGTTTTCGCCGTCGACCGCGACCACGTCCTTCCACAGGTCGATGCAAACGTTCGGCTTACGCAGTTTCTCGTTCGCGAGCTGCGCGATCTCCAGGCGCCGCGCAGGCTGATCGCTGGCGTCGAGCAGGTCGCATTCCGCACGCATCACGTCGACTAGGCGTTCCCAGTCGCGCCGTTTCTCGTACATGTCCTTGAGATGCGTGATCGCTTCGATGTTCGAGCGATCGATCTCCAGCACGCGCGAGAAGCACTTGATCGCCTCCGCCTGGTTCGACGAGCGCTCGATATACATGCGCCCGGCTTCGGCAAACAGCTCCACCTTCTGCGCGGGATCGACGACGATCTCGGCCTTCTGGAGCGTCGACTTGATCACGTCCGACCAGCGCTTCTGCGCGGTGAACTTTTCGATCGCGTCCGACAACTCGGCGACCTTCTTGTGATCGGCGTCGGTCAGCTCGCGTTTCTCGGCTACACCGCCAGCGACGGCAGCGGGCCCGGGATTGCCAGTGGCACCCGCGCCGTTCCCCGCGCTCTGGGCCCCTGAATTGTGTACTTCCTCCTCGGCCTGACTGGAAACAGAACCGTCGTTATCCGACACCGAAGCCTCCTGAGATCCGCTTAGAGCACGCTAGCCGCAAGCGTGCTCGCCAACCCAAGCACGTAGGCCGCGAGCGTGCTCGCGAACCCACTACTGATTCGAAGCGGAGGTTGCGAAGCCCTCCGCCATCTCGGCAATCTTGTCACGCGCGGCCTTCACGTAGTGCGCAGGCGCCTCGGCGCCCGCCACGTCCACGAACTTCTGCAGGTAGCGCTTGGCCTCTTCTTTGTTGCCCTGCAGCTGGTACGTCCAGCCGAGAGAGAAGAGCGCATCACGCATCCCCGGAACGACATCGAGCGCGGCTTTGAACTCGCGCACCGCGTCATCATACTTCTTCTGCTGCTGATAAACCGTGCCGAGAAGATGATGCGCCTGCGCTTCTTCTTCCGTGCCCGGCAGAGCGACCTTCATCGCCTCCTGAAGCACCTGCACCGACTGATCGAGGTAACCGAGGTCCGCGTACAACCGACCGAGCGCATTGTACGCCTCGAGGAACCGCGACCCCTTGTCGATCGCCGTCGTGTAGTTCTTGAGCGCGCTCTGTTGATCGTCGAGCTGCTCGTTCACCTGCGCCAGCTTGTAGTACGCCTTGAACAGCCCAGGCTCGAGCTCGATCGCCTTCTCGAACGCGGACTTGGCAGCAGCCCAGTCCTTGAGCTCGATCAGAATCGTGCCGAGCTTCTCTTGGTAGCCGCCCGACTTCGCGTTGAGCGCGATGGCTTTGTTCAGATCGTCGCGCGCCTTGTCAAACTTGTGCAGCTCCATGTGCACGAGCGACAAGTTCCAGAACACTTGGTCGTTCTCGGGATCGACGACGGCCGCGCTCTCGAGCAACTTGGTAGCGTCGGCGTAGCGCTTCTGCACAGCCGCAGTAACGCCTTCGTTCATCTTGTTGATGGATTCGACGCGGGCCCGCGAGCAGTCGCCTGCCATGGAGATCAGCAACGTGGCGATACCCACTCCGACCAATTGAACACGCTTCATCTGGATGGCTCCTTCAGAAAGGCGGCCCTGGGAGCGTACGGGAGTCCGCCCCAGAACCTCAACCGCAAATTCACGAATAGAAACACGAGCAAAAAAACAAAGAGCGGAGCCTCGGGTCGAGGTTCCGCTCGATTGTCAGACACGGACACTCCCTACGCGAAGAGCCGAAGGAAAAACCGAAGGCTACTTCGCGGGCATGTCACCCGCGAAGAGCCGAAGGAAGATCCGAAGGCTGCTTCGTGGGTATGTGAAAACATCAGCCGCCGGTCTGTGCGAGCACGAACGGATAGCTGACCACGACGATGCCGCCGCCTTCAGGCGCCGGAAAGGTCCAGCGACGCACGGCCTGCGCCATGCACTGCTCCACCTTCGCGTTACCGAGGTCCGAGTTGTCGACGGCAGCCGTCTGCACGGCGCCCGTTGGCGAGATGATGAACTTGATCGAGACGCGGCCCTGCAGGTCCGGACGCGTGTTCAGCTCCTGCTCGTAGCAGAACCGAATCTCGTTGATATGACGGCCGATGATACGGCGAATGACTTCCTTGGACAGCGAACCATGGACGTCCGCCTGGCCGCTGCGAATGCGGGGCACCTTGGCGTCACGACCGTGGAAACCACCCGCGCCGCTGCCGTAGCCCGAGCCCGTGCCGCCGCCGGCGCCATGGCCGATCGTGCCGATGTTGCCGAGGCCGATGGTGCCTTCGCCGGTACCACCGCCGCCGCGACCGGTACCCCGCAGGCCGAGACCGCCGAAGCCGAAGTTGCCACCGATTTGGTCGCCCATGAGCGCACCGAGCGCGCTCATCGGGTCGGCGCCGAGCGCCGAGTCCTTACCGTAAGGAGAGGTAGGCGAATCGAACGAACCGACGTTCGCCTTCAGGATGCCGATGATGCCGGCGTTCGCCGCGGCTTCCTTAGCCTCGTCGCGAGCCATGTGGGGATCTTGGTTATCTTGAGGACCCTGAATACCAAACTTGTTTTTGGTCTTCTTCTCGTCCTTCTTGCCCATCTGGCCTTCGTCGTCTTTGTGCTTCTTGCCCTTGCCGCCCTCGTCGTCGTCCTTGTTCTCCTGCAGCCACTCGGGAGTTTCCTCCTCCATGGTCTCCGGCGGCTCGATCAAGTACTTGACCAAGCGCGAGTCGGCGTTGAGGAGATCGAGCGACAGCGAGGAAGAGCGCGGGGGCAGGAAGTAGAAGAGCAGCAGAAGGCCAATGTGCAGCGCCATCGACGCGATCGTCCAGACATAGCCCATCCAGTCGATGCGATGACCTTCACCGATCCCGACGCGGCGCGCTGCCGACGTCGGCTTAACGATGAACGTGAAGTTGCGGTATTGAATGCGCGCGGTCGCACCCGCCGGCAGCGGGTACTGCTTGGCGCCCGCCAGCTCGGCCGAGGCTTGCAACTGGCCTTGCGCAGCGAGCTCCTCGACCGTGATTTGCTGGTTGCCGACGGTGATGTCACCCGTTGCGCCGTTCGGGATCGTGACTGCGACGGTCGAGCCCGATTCGACGACGACCGGGAAGCGCTCGGTGCCGAGGCTCTCGCTGCCGATCAGGTAGTCCGTCGTGGACTTGCCCTTGCCGTCAGTTGCATCGCCCACGTAGAACGCGCGCGGCGGCGACAAGTGCTCGACGTGTAGGATGCTCAGCTCGCCCCACAGGATCACGACCTCGACCGCGGACTCGCCGCTGTCGACGTCCGCCGGATTCACAGGTGGCGTCTGCGGCACGAGCTGGTACATGACGTGCTCGCTGTCCACGTCACCGTCGTGCTCGTACTGGTGCTCCTGGTGGCCGTAGGCTTGCTGACCGTAGTCTTGTTGACCGTAGACTTGGTGACCGTAGTCTTGCTGCGCGTAGGCGGGCTGGCCATAGCTCTGCTGCGGCGCAGCATAACCGGCTTGCGTCTGGAACGGATTCGGCAGACCCGGCGCTGCACCAAAGCCCGGTGCGCTGCCTTGGGCAGGTGCGCCGAACGGATTCGGCAACGCGGCTTGTGCCTGAGGCGGACGCGACATCGACGCTGGCTGACGCGGCGCTTCCGCCTGCACCGCTTCGCCGATCTCGATCGCAACCCGCGTGCTGCCGAACTGGAGCTGATCGCCGGTCTCGAGGCGCGTTTTGTTCACGCGCTGACCGTTGACGATCGTGCCCGTCGCAGACCCGAGATCGATGATGAAGACCTCGCCGTGTCCCGACACCTCGATCACCGAGTGCATGCGCGAGACGCCTTCGTCGTCGATCTTCAAGTGGCTCGAGTCGAGCTTGCCGATCTTGATGACGTCCTGTGCGAGCGTTTCGGTGCGCTCGACCTGGTCACCCTGAAAGATGTGAAACGTAATCGGAATCGGCACCACAGCCTCCAAACGTAGAACGAATCTAGAAAATGAAACGTGTGCAGTCCGTCTGCTGGAACGCCGCGTCGGCGCTAGCGACGACTACAGATTTTCGACTGACTTCAGCAGCTCGGGCACGAAGTGCTCGCGAATCTTGATCAACGACTCGCGCGCGCCGCGGCGGCGCACCATCAGGTTCTCGCCATCGGGACGAACCAGGTCGCCCTGAACGAGGTCGTCATCGAAGTTGTACGACGTCGTGCTGCCACCCGCGGCCTCGCCACCCGCGGCCGGAGCTGGATCCGCGGCGAACGCCGGCGTCGCCACTGCCACCGGCCCACCGACCAACATCGCGAACAAAAAGAGCTTCTTCATGACGGTCTCTCCTGCAATGACCCACTACGGGGGGCATCCTATTCGCCAACACCCACACCAACAACACGACCACGCGAGTTTTTCCTCAAATTCCGCGTTTCTATGTACGAATCCTTCACAGGACAGTGAGACAACAGAACGGCCCGAAGGTTCCCGACTAATCCGGGAGGATCCCCCGAGCCGCGATGTCACTTGCCCTTCTTGGGCGCGTCCTTGGTAGCTCCGTCGCCGGCCGCCGGCGGGGCAGCGCCCGGACCCGCAGGCTTCTTGTCGTCGGGTTTCGGGGCAGCGGCGGCAGCCTTGTCGGCGGCAGCTTTTTCCTTCGCCTCCTGAGCTTCGAGCGCGGCGGCCTGCTTCTCCTGTTCCTTCTGCATCTTCTCCATCTCGGCCATCTGCTTCATGGTGTCGAGGTAGAGATCGATGTTCTGCAAGCGACCCGAGATGCACGCGCTGCGACCGGATCCGCGCTTCTTGCCCTCGACCTTGCACTTACGCGTCACGTCGTCGATCGCGGCCGAGTAACGCTTGTCGGATCCAGCGCGCGTCAGGAAGTCCTGATAGAAGCCGCGCGCCTTCTTCATCTCGTCCGCGCTGCCATCCATGAAGTCCTGATGGAGCACGCCGAGGTTGTAGTAAGGCTCGGGCCGATTCGGCTGGAGCTTCTCCGCCTTCTCGTACGCGTCCTGCGCCTTCGCGTTGTCCGAGAGGCCGCGCAGCGCGACGCCGAGACCCAGCTGAGCCTCGAAGTTCTTCGGCTGAAGCGAGAGCGCCTTCTCGTAGGCGGCCTTGGCGTCTTCGTAGCCGCGGAAGCCGATCGTGATGCGCGCGAAGTTCATGTACGCCTCGAACATCTTGTCGTCGAGCTCGAGCGCCTTCTGGAACTTCGCCGACGCGTCGATGATCTTGTCGCGCTGCAGATCGACCAGGCCCCAGGTGTTGTAGATCGGCGCGTAGTTCGCGTTGATCTTCTGCGCCTGCGAGCACACGACCTCTGCAAGGTCGAGCTTCTTCGTGTTGTCAGCTGCCTCGCTCAAGTAGAGCAGCGCCATCTCGTTGAACGCTGGCAGATACTGCGCGTCGATTGCGAGCGCACGACGCAGGTTCGAGAGCGCGTCCTTGTTGCCGGCGATGCCGCGCTTGCGCTGCATGATCGCCAGGTTCACGTAGCCCTCGGTGCACTGCGGGTCGTCTTGCACCGACTGACCGAACTCGCCCTCGGCCTGCGAGTCCTGGCCCGAGTGCAGATGGTCGAGTGCGATCGCGACCCGCGCTTTGCAGAACTTCGGATTGGCGCGCACCGCGTCGCCGTACAGCTTCTGCGCCTTGTCCTTACGACCACAGCGATCGTTCGCGAGGCCCTGCATGTACAGAGCTTCCGCGAACTTCGGCTGCGCAGACGCGGCATCTTCGAATTTGCCTGCGACATCGTCGCAATGGCCCGAAGTCCACGAGCCCTTGGTGGCGTCGTAGCTCTTGAACAGCTTCAAGCCTTCTTGCCACTTGTTATGCGCTTCGACACTGACCGATTGACCGCCCGCAGTCTTGATCTGCTTGCCGCCAACGACAGCTGCCGGAGTCGATCCGCCGCCGCCGCCCGCTGCGCTGCTGCCGCCGCCGCACGCGGCAGCAAACAGAGCCACGGTGACCAGGAGAAGAGAGAGAGAGCCACGCGTCTTGATTGGGGACATCACTTGCCTCCCTCCAGGTCTTCGTCGCCCGTTCCACCAAGCTCGAGGACGCTCGGTTTCGCTTCGGCGCTGTAGGTATAGGTATCGCTACCGCGGAGCTCCGCGGCACGTGGGTAGTGACGGGGATCGAGCTTGAACAGCTCTTCCTCGCACTGGGTCATGAACTCGTTGAACCAACGCACTTTCGTCGCGGTGATCAAGCAGAACTCGTAGGCGTTCTTGGCTTTCTCGACCCACGGCTTCGAGGCTTCGTCCAAGCCCTGGTAGTAGATGTCCACCAGCTCGTCATCGCCCTGCAGCGTCGGCGGAACCGGCGCATCGCGGAAGTCGTTGACGAAGGAGAGGTACATGTCGCCGATGCGGGTCGCCGATGCGATGTCCCACTGCGGCACCTTGAGCTCCGAGATCTTCTCGTACGACTTCTGAGCGAGGTCGAGTGCTTTCGCCTTCTCGCCCATCCACTTCACGAAGTCCTCGCCCATCCACTTCTGGAACTGCTCCTGGACCTTCTTCTTCTTGTCCAGGCTGTCCTTCGCGCCGACCGTCGCCTTGAACACGGGGAACTTGATCCCTGCGAACTTGTCGAAGTCGGAGTTCGCGAGATTGAACAGGGCTTCCGCCACGGCAATCTTCGCGTACGCGAGCGAGTGGGCCTTGGCGTCGTCGGCGAGCTCGGATTTCGCAATCTCCTCCGGTGCGCCGTCGGTCCAGATCTTCGCTGCCGCCTTGAAGTACGGCTCAGCCTTGGTGTTGCTCAAGAGCGGCTTCCAAGCTGCCTTGTCTTTGTCCTTGAGCTTCTTCGCCTTGTCGGCGTTCGCCACGTCGGCCAATGCGAGGTACGCGCGGCCCACGTTCACGTTCGCTTGGATGAGCTCATCCGGCATCGCCGTCCGCTTGTAAGCGCTGATGAAGCCCGTGTAGTGCGTGATGACCTTGTTCCAGTCCTGCTGCCGCTCGTAGATCGAGCCCAGCGAGTACTTCACTTGCGACGTTTCGCGCGGGAACTTGTGCGAGTAGTTGCGCTCGTAGGTCTTCGCGTCTTCGACGGCTTTCTCCTCGTCGCCCAAACCGAGGCGGAAGAAGATCGCGTTCTGCAACGCTTCATGCGCGACGGTGCACGTGCCGGCCGACTTCTCGGCGTCCGAACAGGTCTTGCCGTCTTCGCTCGGATACTTCGTCGCGAACTGCTCGTAGTAGTCCGCTGCGGTGTCGTAGATGGCCAGAGCGTGGAAGTTCGCGCCAATCAAGTACAACGCGCGCTTCGACCACTCGCTGTTCGGGTACTTGTCGATCAAGACCTTACGAACCTTGATCGCGCGACCCAGAAGGCGCGCCGCTTCGAAGTTGATAGACGAGTTGAACAGAACCTCGTCCAGCTTTCCGCACTCGCGAAACTTACGGAAGATCGAGACGTACACCGTCGCGGCCGCCTTGAACTCCTTGTTGCTCTGAAGCGCTTCCGCCTTCTTACGCAACAAGTCGCAGCGCAACTGCTCGAGCACGTTGCAGAGCTCGGCGTTCGATTCGTGCTTCTCCGGCGTCGCACAATACAAACCGAACAGCGGCTCGATGTTGTCGTTCATCTCGTCGTAGCACTTGGGCCGCTTCGGATCGCTGTACGAGCCGATCATGTTCAGCGAGTCCATGTACAGGTTGGCAGCGTAGACGCCGAGGTCCGTGTCCTTGCCGTTGAACGCAATCTCCTTGAACAAGACCGATGCTTCTTCGAAGTGGTTGGTCTCGTAGTAGACGCGCGCGCGGCGATACTTGATCTGCAGCAAGTCTTCGCTATCCGGCACGAAGCACACGTAACGCTGGAAGGCGTTCAGCATGCCCTGCTCGGTCTGGGTGAACTCGCGAGCCTTGAACTCCGCCGCCTTGTCGGCGTCGGACTCCTTCTTGCCCTTCTTACCCTTGCCGCTGCCCTTGTCGGCCGACTTGCCACGGACGCTCTTCTCGTCCGCTGCGTACGCGCTGGCGTACTGCTTGTTGTAGCAAAGCACGGCAGCGTACGCGGCGTCGGAGGTGAACTCGCCCTGCGGATTGACCTCGAGCACCTTGTCGAATGCGGGTCCGCACTCGCCCCAGTTCTCCATCTTCCAGAGAAGCTCGGCGTAGAAGTACGCGACCTTGTACTCGGTCGGCCAGTCGCGCTTGTCGATGTCCGGGAACTCCATCGACTCCATGTCGGGGAAGCTCTTGAGCAACAGCCGGTAGAGCTTCGACGCCAGCTCCATCGTGCCGCGGTCGTTCGTGCCCGGCTGCGTATCGGTACCGATCGCTTCTCGGTGCCACGCCGTAGCAAGGTCGATCAGCACCGAGGCAGCTGCCTGCTTGCAGATCTTCTTCGCGTCTTCCTTGTGAGTCGCCTGGCCGTTGTACGTCTCCCAGAGGTCGATCATGCGTTCGACTTCGGTGACCTGCTGAGCCTTCGGCTTCGACGACACGATCGCGTTGGTGACGCGGGTCTGCCAGAAGCAGACCTTGTCGTCGCTCGACTTCTCGGCCATCAGCCCGTGATAGACCGCGATGACCTCGGGCCACTTGCCCGTGTCGAAGTACAGCTCGCCGAGGGTCTCGAACATGCCGTAGGCCTGATCGTCGTCCTTTGCGTAGCGCTTGAAGAAGTCGAGCGCGCGTTCGGGGCTGCCGATCTGCGCGTACGGCATCACGAGCTCTTTACGCGACTGCTTGACGAGGTTCTCGACGTTCGGCGATTCGGGGTTCTTGGTGCCGAATTCGATCGTCTCGATGAAGCTCTGCAACGACGACTTGAAGTCTTCGAGGTTGTAGTAACACCAAGCCTGCTTGTAGATCGCGTAGCCGTAGACCTTGTTCTTCTCCGGCGGGATCTCCGTGACCTTCTGGTAAAACTGCTGGGCGGCCTTCATGTCGCCCTGCTGGAAGTAGTACTCCGCGAACGACAGGTACGCGTTCGGGATGTAATCGCTCTGCGGGTAGCTCTTGATCAGGCGGTGGTACACCTGCCGCGCACGATCGAACTGCTTCATCTCGTCGAGCGAGAAGCCGAGCGAGAAGAGGACTTCGTCCATCTTCTTGTAGTCGGGGTGATCCTTCACCAGCGTCGCGAGTGTCGTGATGTTCTTCTCACGCACTTCCTGCAACGCAGTCTCGGCGTCCTTCTGCTTCTTCATGAGCGAGCTGCAGTCGCCCTTGCTCTTCTTGGCCTGACACGCCTGATGGATCGGCTCGTCCATCTTGCGCACGTCGGTCGTCGCGACCTGCACGAGCTCGAAGTAACCCTCCGCCAAGCGCAAGAGGAAGTCCGGGCGACGCGCATCGTTGACGCGGGTGTTCTTGATCAGGCGTCCGGTGACCTGAATCTCGCGCAACAACAAATCCTTTGCCTTGCGCTCGGTCTGTTCCTTGTTGCGCAGCGTGGCGACGTCGAGCTCGATCGACGGACCGGTCGCCTTGAAGCCCTTCGGCTGCTCGACCTTACGCTTGGCCTCCTGCAGCTTCGAGCTGGGCGCGCCGCCCTTGCCCTTTTGCGCCTTGGGCGTGTTCTTCGGGCACGCAGCGACACGCTTCGGCGCGTCGGGCGCGATGCAGATGTCGCCCTTGCCCGCCATCGTGGCCGAGACGTCCTTGCTTTCATCGGCGTCGGACTCGTTCTCGCCGGGAGCCGCAGCGCTACTGCCACTGCTGCCAGACGAGGAGCTGGAGCTCGCCTTGCCGCTGCTGGCTTTGCTGCTGTTCTTCTTCGGCGCGGCGGACGCCGTATTCACGCCGTGCGGCGCGGCCGACGCAGCGGCGGAGACGCCGAGCGCGAGCACGCAGGCCGCGAGCAGATCCGAAAATGGCTTTCGTCCCATGATTACCTTCTGCACTGGTAAGTGACTTCCTGACGGTAGTAGCCGAGCTCGTCGCGCCAATATTCGCCGTTGAACGGCCAAACGTTGTGCTCCGAGGAGACGAAGACCTTGCCACCGGTCGACTGACCGGCAGCAGCTTGCGATTCCGCGAGCGAGGCTTTCATCTCGCCACGCTCGTAGTTGAGGATTTCGATCTCGACCGTATCCGCCTGGTTCGCGAGATCCTGCATCTCGTCGATCAAGCGGTTGTAGCGAGCCTTGGCCGTGTCACCGGCCTGGTCGACCGCGAACGACTTCGCGACCAGGATGTCCTGCAAGATGCGCGCGCCCAGCGACGAGCTGGAGAACTGCGACGGCGACTTGCTGAGCGTCTTCTCTTCCTGCTCGAGCAACGTCACGTACTCGAGGTTCGCGAGCACCGAACGATCCGACAGCGCCGACGTGACGATGCCGCGCACTTCCTGCGGCAAGTTCGCATCGCCGGAACGCACTTTCTTCAAGAATTCGAAGAACTGCGCGTTGTCTTTGTATTTGGCGAGCATCTCGTCGAGCTTCGTCTTCACCGGATCGTAGTGCTCATGGAAGTACTGGATCGTCGCGGTCGCGTTCTTCATCTGGCAGTTCGAGAAGAAGACCACGGCCTTGAGCACGGTCGCTTCCGGATAGAACGAGCCCTTGAAGTACGGTGAGTTCAACGTGTGCACGTTGCCAAGCGCACGCGAGTATTCGTCCGCGAGGAAGAAGGCCCACGAAGCTTCGAACAGCGAGTCCAGCCAGTACTCGCTGTCGTTGTCGATCTTCGTCCAGGCCTCGACCGCGTTGCCGAGTAACACGCCGTCGACCTTGCGCTCGCCCTCGGGCGTCGTCTTGTTCGCCGCCGTGTAATAGACGCGAGCGAGCGAGATCCAGCCGAGGTCGCGCATGCGCTCTGCATCGTCCACGCCATCGACGTCACCGTCGTCGATCGCATCGATGATCGAACGGAACGCCGTGGCAGCCGGCTGCGCCTTGCGCATACGGATGTACGAGATGCCCTCGAAGAAGCGGCCCTTGATGTACCACTTGTTACGCTTGTCGATCTTCTCGAACAGCTCGATCGCCTTGTCGAACTCGCCCTGGTTGTACTTCGAGCGACCCATCAAATACAGCAGCTGGTTGTACAGATCGGCGTTGTCTGCCGTGTTGAACTGCTCGAGCTGATCGACACCGAAGCGGCCAATCTTGTCGATGATGCCTGCGGGCTCTGGCAGCTGCGACGCTAGCTGCGCGAGCCACTGCAGCGTTTGATCGAAGAACACATGCTTGCGGCCCTGCTCCGAGATCTCGTCGAACACCGCGAGCGCCGACTGGTAGTAGTGTAAATGGTAGAGACACTTGCCCAAGAAGAACTGCGACTTCTGCACGTTGGCAGGCGCGTCGGGCGTTTCGCCTTCGACTACGCGCTGGAACTGCACCGAGGCCTCGGGATAGCGCTCCTGCGTGTAGAGACGCAGCGCGTTCGCGAGCGCCTCGGAGGGCGGGCCCTCACCCGGCGGACCCGAAGGCGCGGCGCCGGTTTCCTCGACGCCGAACTGCATGTCTTGCGCAAAGGCCGGCGCGGAAATGCCCACGAGCGCCAGTGCGGCGTATGTCACCGCCGCAGAAAGCCAGCGGCTGCTCTGCGGGTATGTCACCGCCGCAGAGAGCCAGCGGCTGCTCTGCGGGTATGTCAGTAGCGACCAACGTGTTCGGTTTCTGCACATCCGCGTATCTCCATCGTCCTACTGACGACTGTGGGTGAGTCTTTCCCGAAGAGGCTGAAGCTTGGTTCGTCCGGTCCGTCCGTCGCGTCCGCGCCGTCCGCGCCCCCCGAAAACCGAAAATATATGCAAATTCGATGGGTTACGGACCGGAGCGGGGGCCATCATAGAAAGCTAAAAATCGAATTGTCAAGGGAAAACGCCGTTGTGTGCAAGGATCGCCCAGCTTCCGATGCGCTGATATCACACAACCGTCCACAATGGATCCCGCCGATGCTAGCTCTCACTTAAACGACAGCATCTGTCATCTGCTAAGCAATGAAGACGAGATTCGAATTGACTTCCGCTTTGCGCGCAACGTAGCGTTGTCCGCGAATTGCTCACCTTGACCCACCGCTCGCGATTTTGGCGAGCGCTTGGCAACAACTGCGCTGAGACGCCGAAAAGAGGATCGCTGTGAGGTTCTACCGCTTTTTCTCGCCGCGCAGAGCGGAAGCTCTCTGCGCGGCGCCGCTGGTCATGCTGCTACTGGGAGCCCCTCTGCTGGGTCTCTCTCTCCAAGGTTGCTCAAACGCCGGAGTTGGCGATCCGTGTCTCCCGGAACAGATCCCCGCGACCGGATTCAGCCTCAACGAGTCCTACGTCGAGTCCAGCTCGGTGCAGTGCGCGACTCGCGTCTGCCTCGTCTATCACCTGAATGGCGACCCTCACGAAGGCTGCGTCCCAGTGAGCTGCGCGAAGGGCGACAAGACCTGCGTCGAGAAGGTATGCCCGCAGGCCACGTGCCCGGGCATGCCCGGGGACAACTGCGTCGAGAGCCGCGTCTATTGCTCGTGCCGTTGCGGCGGCGGCGGCCCCGGTTTCGCGGCCTGCCAGTGCCCCACCGGCTTCTCGTGCCAAGAAGTGCTCACGCAAGGCGGCCCCGGCGTGCGTGGCAGCTACTGCTTGCGCGACGGCACCTTCTCCAAATCCACCGGAACGAAGTAGTCTGGCACGCCTATCGAGCATGCTGTCATGTCCGGTAGGCCGCCTGATGAACTCCGGAGCATCGATGCGCGTGCCGGGCTCGGTCGCCGAGCCGAGGCGCTGGTCGCATCGCATCTGCAGCGCAACGGCTTCCAGCTGATCGCGCGCAACCTGCGCGTCGGTCGCCTGGAGATCGACATCGTCGCGCGCCGCCGGGACCTGGTCGTCTTCTGCGAGGTGCGCGGTCGGACGAGCGACGCGTTCATGTCACCTGCGCAGTCGATCGATACGCGCAAGGTCGAGCGCATTCGCCGCGCAGCAGCGACGTGGCTGCGCCAAGCCAAGCTGGGCGGGGTCGACGTTCGCTTCGATGCCGCAGCGGTCGTATTCGATCGTGAAGAACCGCGCATCGAGTACTACGAAGGCGCGTTCTAGCGCAGAGCCGCAGGCTCGTTCAGTCCAACGCGGACTTCATGCGATCGCGGACTTGCTCGACCTCTGCGATCGCTTCGGGCGGTATGCCAACCGACTTGGCACGCGCGATCGCGTCGTTCAGCAGATCGACCTCTTTTTGCTGCGCGGCGCGCAAGCTCGCGATCATTTCGTGGAACGCTTCGAAGATGTCCTGCAGCTCGTCGCCTTTGCGCAGTCGGCCCTGAACCTTCAAGTGTCCGTCGCGGACTTCGCGCAGCATGGTCTTGAGGCGATAGGCCGGACCCACGAGCTTGTGCGTGATCACGATGCCAGTCAGACCGAGCGCCAACGCCATGAACAGCACGCCGACAGCGATGCTCGCCGCGACCTTGCGATCTTCGGCCTCACTGTACTGCTCGACCGTCTTGGCGAACTCCTCGCCTTCGGGGCCCACCATCTTCTGCGCAATGATCACGTCGGTCTGGCCCTTCGAGAAGCGATAGACCTGAATGCCGAGCACACTCGCCACGATCACCGTCACGCCCACGACCATCCCGGTGTACTTGAACTGAAAGCTCGGCACGAGCAGGTAGTTGCGGAACCGGCGCTTGGCCTGTCCCTGGGGTCCCGAACTGGGCGAACGAGAAAGACGCTGAGCTTCGGCGGTCATGGCGCTACCTCGTGAAACCGTGAGAATTGCGATGTTGTCATATCATTGACCGGGTCGTGCAATTTGGTGCGCGCGGCGGGTGAAACCGCGGAGTGCGAACCGCGAACTATCGACTCAAGGCCGACGGCAGCTGCCGCAGCGCTCCACTGAATGCGCCTTGAACAGCCTGGGCGTAGTCGTCGTGGCCGCCACCGCTGACCGTGGCTGCGCCCTGCATGATGGCACGCATGTCCCGGCCCGGATATGTCGCGAGAATGACCGAAACCGCGACACGGGTGCCGCCATTAGGTTTCTTCTCGACGGTCATGATCGAGCTGTCGATATAGAACCCGCGGAGACCGCGCTTCTTCAGGACGCGATCGGCCGTTTCCGACGTCTCGCCCTCGGGTGCCAGCACCACCCCGTCGAGCTGCGCGATGTGCTGCTTGATGTAATCCCGCGCCTGCGAGAGCGCGCTCGCCTCGAGGCCCGGCACGCGTGTTGCGGTCTGTGCGACGGCTACGTAGTACTGAGCCGGTCCGGAGGGCGTGGGCGTCGATGCCACCGCCGACGATTGAGTGGCGCTACCGTCGAGCTTCGCGACGGCGGTTCGCGCCGCAGAGCGTACGGGCTCCTCGGGATCCCGCTCGAGCGCGCGCAGCGCGACGACGGAAGAGCGATCGCCAACGCGACCGAGCGACGTCGCAGCGGATGCGCGCACGGCAGGATGCGAATCACGCAACGCGTTGCCGAGCGCTTCACGCACCGCGCTCGACGGGTCGATCGAGCCGAGTGAGATGGCGGCCTGCGCTCGGACACGAAACTGAGACGAGCCCTGGAGCAGCTTGATCAGGTACGAGCTACGTGGATCGTCGGCGCGCACACGCGTCGCTGGCAGCACGAGCACGAGCGCAGCGATCGCCATGCAAACGCAAGCAACGCGTCCGTTCAGCATGCCAAGCATTCGACGACCTCTCTCAACGCCAGTAGCCGATGGTGCTGGTTCCTCGGACGCACAGTCTTGCAATTTCCTTCAGGTCGTCGGGCGTACAAGGCGCGCGCACGTGCAGCTCGATGTATATCGCAGACTTGCCGAACGCCGCGCAATGGAGGAAACGTAGGCGGGTGCGCCTGCATCCCCACCCACGCGGCGTGACGCTGCTGCTCGTGTGTATCGCGAGCTCGCTGTGGGCGGTGCCGACGCGTGCGGAGCCGATCCTGCGCGTGCGCGCCGCGGCACGTATGCAGCTGCACGTGAGTCTCGCGGGCGACCATCCGAGGGTCGAGGGTTCGCTCAGCGACGACCTGGGCGCGGCGATCGCCGAGGGCGAGATCCGCGTACGCATCGATGCGAGCGACGGAACGGGAAGCGACACGCGGATCGTGCGCACGGACGCTGCAGGCAGCTTCGAGATCGAGCTGCCTCCGGGAACACAGCGCTGTGCAGTGCACGCGAGTTATGACGGTGACGAGTTTCACGAGCGCAGCGAAGCCGTGGCGGACATCGACCTCGCGCTCGCCGACGTGACGCTGCGCATCCTGCTGCAGGACGGCCCTACACTGCACCTCGAAGCGGAACCGGCCAACGTCGAGGTTCGTGCCGATTCGGCCGTCGGCGCCGAAGGCCTCCACGTCGAGCTCGGAGACGAGCTGGGTCGCGTGTTGGCGCGCGGTGCAACTGACAGCCACGGCGTATTCCGAACGCTGTTGACACCGACACGAGCGGGTGCCGCGGGCGCAGGCAAGCTGACGGCCGCGAGCGCGGTCGATGCGCGTCGCGCTGCTGCGCACGTCGAGCTCTCGATTCTACGAAAACTGGATACGCACCTCGATCTCTTCGCGCGCTGGGCGCCAGGCTCGACCGATGTCGTGCTGGTGCACGGCTCTCTCCTCGGGCCGCAGGGCGCGAACGACACGCTGGCGCACAAGGCTGTCGGTGTGTTCGTCGATGGCGCGCACGCGGCCACTCTGCTCACCGACGCGCAGGGGCGCCTCGCTGGTCGGCTCTCGCTTGGCGAGGCGCTCGAACGCTCGGGTCACGGCCTCGCGATCAGCGCGCGCTTCGAGCCCGATGCGCCGTGGCTCGGGGCGAGCGCCTCGCGACCGCTGCACCTCGAATGGCCCGGAGACACAGACACAAATCCGAGTTGGTTGGCGCTGCCGGTGGTCCTCTCGATCGCGATCGCGCTGTGGCTTGCGCGCCGCTCGCGTCCGGCCAGCGTCGACGCGCCACCGCAACGCGCTTCGCTACCGGGTGTGCAGGCGGGTCCGCCCCAGAAACGCGGTTCGCCCCGCCTCTCGGTCGTCATGGGACAGGTCCGGGATGCCACGAGCGGCCTGCCGCTGACGGCGGCGGAGGTGACGCTGATCGCGGCGAACAGCGGGCTCTTTCGAGTCGAGATCGATGGAGACGGCGTCTTTCGGAGCACGCCTCTCCCGCCGGGCGAGTACGCGCTCGAGATCTCGGCCGCCGGCTATGCAGGCGAGCGCACATCGCTCTCGATTCCGCACACCGGCGAAGCCTCGAGTCTGCGCGTCGCGCTGGTCAGCTTGCGGGTGCTTGCGCTCGATGCGCTCGATCCCATTGTCGCCCGTGTGCTGCCGACGAGGGGCGCGGCTCGAGTCGCCACCGCACGCGAGACACTCGGGCATGCGCGCCGCCGACACCTGGAAACGCCGGCCCTCGAGCAACTCGCGCTGCGAATCGAGCACACCGCGTTCGCACAAGACACGCCCACGCCGGACGACATCGTGGCGATTTCGGCGCAAGCCGCGTCGGTCACGGCCGCACTGGACAGCACTCCCGAGCCTGCCGTTCCGCCTACCACTCCCAGATGGGAGCGGTAGGTCAGGTCGCGCAACATTCCCACATCCTCGTTGACGTGGACGCATAGCCATTTCTATAGTGGCCGCCTCGCCGCGCTTACAACGTGCGACGGGCACACGACCCAAGCCATGGATATGACCCTCTCGATCACCCTGATCACCGTGGCGCTCGCGGTCGTGGGTCTGATCATCTTCGCGCTCGCGCGCCGCAAGAAGGCCGAGCTTCCGCCGCCAAAGCCGGCGGCCAAGATAGCTGCGCCGGCACCGGCTGCTGCTGCGCCGTCAGCGCCCGCGCAGGCGAAGCCTAGCGAAGTCGGCGCGGCCAGGCCCGCCGCCGCGGAAGCCGCACCAAGTCCGCAGCTGCGTGTCGTGCCGCCGCCATCAGCTGCAGCGCAGGCAGGGCACGCGCCCGCGCCGCAAGCGACCGAGACAGCGCCCGTCGTCTCGCCACGGGACGAAGAGCACGCTCGCGATGTCGCCGCGCTCAAGAAAGGCCTCGCCAATACCCGCGGTGGTTTCGTTGCTCGCCTAGCGAAGCTCTTCAGCGGTCGCGCCACGATCGATCCGTCCTTGCTCGAAGAGATTGAGGAAGTCTTGATCACGGCCGACATCGGCGTGAAGACGAGCGAGCGCATGCTGGGCCGGCTGCGCGAACAGATGAAGAACGGCGAGCTGAGCAACGAGGACAGCGTCTGGAACGCACTGCGCGCGATGGCGATCGAAGTGCTGACCGTCCCGGCAAAGCCGATCTCGCTTTCCAATAAGCCGTCGCTGATCTTGATCATCGGCGTCAACGGGGCAGGCAAGACGACGACCATCGGCAAGCTCGCCTCGCGTTACACGGGCGAAGGGAAGAAGACGTTGCTCGCTGCCGGTGACACGTTCCGCGCAGCGGCCGTGCTGCAGCTGGAAGTCTGGGGCAAGCGGGTCGAGTGCCCGGTGGTCAAGGGCAAGGAAGGCTCCGACCCTGGTGCCGTGATCTTCGAAGCCGTCAAGAAGGCGCAGGACGAATCGTTCGACCTGGTGATCGCCGACACGGCCGGCCGACTGCACACGAAGGCGCCTCTCATGGAGGAACTGAAGAAGGTCGACCGCACCATTCAGAAGGCGCTCGGCGGCCGGACCGCCGATGAAATTTTGCTTGTGCTCGACGCGACAACAGGGCAGAACGCTGTGCAACAAATGCACATGTTTCGCGAAGCCCTGCAGATCACGGGCGTTGTGCTCACGAAACTCGATGGGACGGCGAAGGGCGGGATGATCCTCGGCATCGTCGACGAACACAAAGTGCCCGTGCGCTTCATCGGACTCGGAGAACGGGTGGAAGACCTCCGCGAGTTCGACCCACACAGCTTCGTGGATGCGCTCTTCGCGAAGCCCGATGGAGAGACGCTCACAGCATGACTCTCTCTTCTCTTCTCAATTTTCGCGCAGATTGCGAATGTGAGATGTGGCGTGATATAGTCCCACCCCGCTCCGGGCATTTCGTGTTTTCATCAACAGTTTCGATGACTTACACGCGGTTACCAGAACACCTCTGAAGGCGTAGCCAACGATTTTAGGTGCAACGATGAACCTGGGTTTCCGGCACGAAGTGCAATGGCTGAATTGGGTGCGGTGGTCTTCGACCGCACTGGTGCTCCTGCTGGCCCTCGGATCGCTTCCGCGTCCCGCGAAGGCGCAGGACATGTCGTTCGATCTGGATGAAGCCGAGAGCAAAGGCGACGCCAAAGCGGGCAAAGACAAGGACGCCAAAGACAAGGGCGCCAAAGACAAGGGTGCCAAAGACAAGGGTGTCAAGGGCAAGCCGAGCTCGGACGACGCAGCCGCGGAAGGCGATGCCAGCGGCAGCGCCGAAGCGGGTGGCGGCGGCGACGTGCTCTCCGAGCTAACCGCGGGCGGTACCAAGGACGAGGCGTCCAACGAGGGCAGCCTGCCGCGCGAGAAGGAAACGGCCGAGAAGATCTACGCGGTCCAGCGCATGTACGTTCTGCGCGGCGGCCGCTTCGAGCTGATCCCGTCGATCGCGTTCACCGTCAACGATCCGTACGTGTCGCACCCTGCTCTGTCGGCGGGCCTCAACTACTGGGTCACGAACGTGCTCGCGGTCGGCGCGAACTTCCTCTGGTACCAGGGCCTCGAGTCCGAATCGAAGCTGAATTTCAGTGTTCGCCGCTCGACCCGTCTCGCGGTTCCGATCACCGAGTATCAGCTGGGCGGTCACCTGAACTTCACGTACGTGCCGATCTACGGCAAGTTCGAGATGTTCAACGACTCGATCTTCCAGTGGGACGCGTATCTGGTCGGCGGCGTCGGTTTGATCCGTACGCGTCCGGTTGCCGAGTTCGATCCGGCGGTGCGCTCGTTCAGCTTCGACTGGCGCGTCGCGTTCAACGTCGGCGTCGGTCTGCGCGTGTTCATCACGCGCTGGCTGTCGGCCTTCGGCGAGCTACGCGACTACATGTATCTCGAGAAGCTGGAGAACCAACAGGTTTCTCTCAGCGATCGCGAAAATCGGAACACCTGGATCGATCCCAACGCCACGCTCACGCACAACGTGACTGCGCACTTGGGTCTCACGATGTTCTTCCCCTTCAACTTCGAGTACCGCTACCCGAAGTGAGCCCGGTTTGAGCGGGTTTCATCAGTCCTCAAGGAACGCGAAAGTGACGAGCACAATGAAGCGTTTTGCAATCACGTTGACGACGCTCGCGGCGGTATTCGCTCTGAACGGAGCCGCGCGCGTAGAGGCGCAGGACGTCGAGGTCAAGGGCCCACTCGCAGGAGCGCCGGCGGTCATCGGTTTGCGCGTCTATCGCGAGATGCGGTTCCAGCTGCAGCTGCAAGCGTCGATGACGCTGACCGACGAGTTCTCGCGCACGATGCTCGCCGGCGGACAGCTGATGTTCCACCCCACCGACTGGCTGGGCCTGGGTGTGTGGGGCGGCGTCGCGGCAGCGAACCTCGATACGGGCTTGACGGATCAGGTCGGCAGCAAGGGCCAGACCAACTCGGTCAACGTGCTGAGCTTGCCCAACCCCGCGAAGTTCTCGCAGCAGATCGGCCACGTCAAATGGATCGCTGCGCCGCAGATCGCCTTCATCCCGCTACGCGGCAAGCTAGGCATCTTCGAAAAGCTGTTCATCGACACGGACTTCTACGCCTTCGGCGGCGTCGGCATCGTGGGTCTCGAGGAACGCGCCGACGTCCCGGGCGGCGTGGTGGCCAACTGTCGAACGCTCGGCAAGGGCGGCGGACTCGCCGCCGAGGCAGATTGTTTCGATGCGTCGCAAACCACGCGCGCAAAGCGTACCGCCATCGCGCCAACCTTTGGCGCCGGCCTGTCGCTGTACTTCAACGACTTCTTGGCCATGACGATCGAATGGCGTGCGCTGCCCTTCTCGTGGAACACCTCGGGCACGGATGAATCCGGCAACGCTCGCGGCGACTTCCCGAACAACGAGATCGATTCGAAGGACCGCCTTCCGCACTTCAATCACATGATCTCGCTGGGCTTCGCCTTCTATCTGCCGACGTCGCCCAAGCTGAGCACCGCTGGGACTGACTGATCGCGAGCGGGCGCATCGACCGGACCGTCATTGGTGGTCAAGCGCGCTCGATTTGGCGCTGAGAGCGAGCGCGCCCGCAGCGCGGCGAGGGAGCGTACTTCCTGTACGTGACCGACCCGCGCGAGGCCGTAAGCCGCTCTCAGCGGCAAAGCGGGCGCGCGTGTTAGGTCAACGCTTTTGGGGGATGCCGGACTTCGAGAGGGTGTAGGCGGCGGTTAGGCGGGCCTTCACGGCTTCTTCGCGGGCGGTGACGCTGATGGCGGCGGTCGCGAGGGCTTCGAGGATACGGTTGCGGACGCGCACGCTTTCTTCGTTGCACAGGCAGTCGATGAGCGCCGCCGAGTGAGCGGCTACGGCGCCCTCTTGGGCCAGCAAGGCGGCGACGGCCGCGAAGCGGGCGGTCTCGTTGGTGTCGGAGAGGAAGCGGGCGGCAGCGGCAGCGACGCGGGCGTCCTGGCGTTCCGAGAGCGTGGTGAGCACTTGAATCTTGCACTCGGGGTCGCGCTCGTACTCCGTGTCCATGGAGGACAGGAGCTCGATCAGGTGCGCCACGACGATGTCGCTGGGCAGGAGCTGGTCGAGCATCTTCACGGGCCACGAGATCGAGTCGACGCGCCGTAGGAAGGCGCACACGGGCTCGATGGCGACGGCGCCCGAATCGACGATCGCGCTGAACGCGGCGTCCTTCTCTTCTTGGTCGGTGATGCTGGGCTCGACGTAGAACGTGAAGCGCGGAAGCAAGGCTTCGACAGCTTCTTTCGTCTGCAGTCGGCCAAGGGCCTGGATAGACTCCCAGCGGTCGTAGGCCTGCGCGCGCTTGTTCGCAACGCGCTCTGGGTGCTTGCCCAGCCCGGACTCGGACTTCTTACCGAAGATGCCTAAAAACGCCATGCGCCGTACGCCCTAGCAGCCAGCGTTCACGTCCCGAAAACCGGTCCGCGAACCGGTCCGCGGGCACTACCGGATCAGTACCGGCTGAAGCGTGACCTGATTGCCGGCCGTATGTACCTGGAACCGAACCATGCGGCAACCGTGCTTCTGCACGAGCGCATCGCCGCGGCCCTTGAGACGCTGGCAGAAGCGGTCCTTCGGAATGTTCGAGACGTTCTCGCCGACGGCTTGCTTTGCCGCAGCGTACTCGCGGTAGACGCGATCGTTGTACGCATCTTCGGGCTCTGCGGCCAATCGCGAGGCGATGGCGGGATCGTCGATGACTTCTTCGGCCGTGGGGCTCGCAGCCTGCGGAGCAGCACCGCCGCCAGCAGCGGCGTCGCTGAACTCGGCTTCCTTCCAGTGACTCGCGCTTGCAGCTGGCGGCACCGAGATCTTGCCCTCGTCGTCTTCGGTGCCCTCTTCCGTCCCCGTGAAGACGTTGAGCAACTGGTTGATGCGATATGCAAGACCGCCCAGCTCGGCGCTGTCGGTCTCGAGGCGCAGATCCGTCTTGCCGTTGATGACCGCGAGGATCCCTTCCTCGATTTCCTCGATCGCTCGCATGATCGAGGTGCCGATCACGAAGCCGTAACCGACGACCAGCAGGCCGCCGAGCACGAGCATGATCAAGATCACGTTGGCGACCGACGCGAGCTGGGCCTTCTCGGTGCGATTGCCCAAGACCGCGAACGCGACGGGCAGCGAGGGGGCCATCGGGAGTCGCGAGGTGACGCCGGTGTAGTCGGCACCGCCGAGGGCTACGCGCCAGGACTGCGTCGAGGCAACCTGGCCGGCGAGCACCGCTTTGGTGGTCGCGGCGCCAGCGCCACCGAACAGAAAGTCTTTCAGGTCCCGAGCAGCGCCGCCGTCGAGCGAGGAGCTGTAGACCTTGCCGTCGACTACGAAGGCAACATCGCGGCCCAAGACCTTGGCTTCGCTCGCCGCAAGACCGTTGGACAAGTCATAGCCCACGACCAGAGCGCCCAGGATCGTGCCTGTCTCGGAGCGAATCGGCGCGATCGCCGTCTGCAGGACCTTGTTCTGTTCGCCTTCGAGCCAGATGTCGTGCGCGGCGTCGCCGCTCTGAAGGGCACGGCCCAACGCCGGGATCGCCGGGCTCAAGGCCTTGCCGAACATGACGTTGCGCGCCCCGTCACGGGCGATCGTTTTGCCGGTCTCGTCGACGACGACGACGATATCCGGAGCACCACGGCCGCCTCGGGCAGGATCCCCGAACCACGCGTGCGTGGCTTCGGCTGCCTCGTACGCGCGAGTGCGGCGACTGTCGAGGTCGAGTCCGCCGTAGATGTCGCGCATCTGGCGCGCGCTGGCGCGATCGACGACCCGATCGACGAACTCCAGGGCCGACAGCCGAAACGAGCGGTCGAACAGCACTCGGTCGTTGTCGATGTCGGCTTCGAGTTGATCGCTAAGCTTCGAGCGCAGCTGACTCGTCACCGTGAAATAGGCAACGAGCCCGAGGAGCACGACGACTGCGAGGTTTCCAACGATAATCTTCAGCCGCATGAGGGCGTCTCCTTTAAGACGTCTACAGACCGTCGCACAGCACAGCAGAACAGGCGCGCAATCGACCTGCTGAAGATACTTCCGAGCCCGCAGAACTATCTCCCGAACGCCGCGGCAGGGTCAAGATCAACGGTGCGTTCGCGTCGGTCGTTGCGAGAGCGCCCGTCAGTTGGCCTCGACGAAGTAAAGCAGCGTCGCCGACAACGCACACAGAACCGTACCGCCCAGCGCGACGTCGGCCCGCTGCTGCCAGCGACGCGCACCGGCGCGATCACCGTCGTGCTCGCGCGCGAGAATCGCTGCGGTCGACGCGCCGAACGCGATCGCCCCGCCAGCCGCGAGCCCAGCTGCCAGCCAGGTCCAAACTCGCGGCTTCGTGCTCTCGCGATCGCGGCCGAGGGGCAACGACTGCGCGTACGCGGACGTCAGCACCCCGGGCGCGATCTCGACCTCGGAGCGGAACGGGATCTGACCCGGAGCGATCACGTCCAAGCGGTAGCGGCCGGCTCCAAGCGACAAAGGATCCTCGAGCGGGGCGCGGCCGAGCAAGCGGCCGTCCATCAGGATCAAAGCCCCCGGGCGATCGACGTGCACTTTCAAGCTGCCAAGCTCGATGAGACGCGGCTTGTTTGCCGTCTGACGCTCCCGCGCTGCGAGCTCCGCCATGCGTGCGATGCGCGCACGTACGTCGGCCTCGTCGCTGGCATCGACGCGATCCCGGAGGTAGCGCTCGTACGCAGCTTCGGCGAGCTCGTACTCCGCGAGCTCCTCGTGCGAGCGGCCAATGTCGAACCAGAGCTCCGCGCTCGGTGCAAGCTCCGCGGCCAGCTCGAGCTCACGGATGGCGGTGCGGTAGTCGTGGTTGTCGAAAGCGCGCGAGCCCAGCGCGAAATGCTCGCGAGCTTGCGACAGACCTTGGGCTGGCGATCCGGTCACGGCCGGTGCCTCGGCCCGCGTGGCACCCGGCGTGCCGGCGAGCAGCATGAGAGCGACTGCGCATTCGCCAAGGCTCCGCATGGTCGGCAGGCTACACCAGACGCAGCACTGGTTGGCAGCGCAGCGCGAATTCGCGACCCAGCAGCGCGCGGGCTACGATACGCAACCTGCCCCCGCGGAGGCGGCCTAGAGACATGATCTGGCGAATCCTATGTGAGAGCGCCGACCTCGCGGTGCAGTGTCTGGCCGCGGCGACCCAGGTCGGGCTCGAGGTCGCACCGAGCGTCGAGCAGGAGCCTCTGCTGGTCGCTGCACGCGCCATGGCACACGACGAAGCCATTGCCGTGGCGCTCAGCACCGCACCAAGCCTCGACGCGATCGTCGAACTCGCCAGCGCTGCGCGCGGTCGCGCCTGCACCCTGATACTCGCCCTTCCCGTGCCGCACGCAACGCGCGCCACGCTGCTCGACGTCGCCGGCGATCTCGGTATCACCGCGGTGTCCGAGCTGCGGCCGCTGATGGCTGCACTGGCGCTGCTCGGTGCCGGAGCGCGCGACGCGCACGCGGCCTCGACCCGCACGCTCTCGTCACTCGACCGCGCGCGCCTGCGCTCCGTGATCACGCCCGGCACCAAGGCCGGCGGACAGCTCGTACCGCTCGATGGCGCGCGCATCGGCTGGACCGCAAACCCGGACGCCTCGACCACACTGCTAGGCGAGACACCGGACGTGGCGGAAGCGCTGCTTGCGCTTGCGAACACGGAACGCACGTTGGCGCCGCTCTCCTCCAGCGTGGAAGACATCGACGAGCGCGCAGTGCTCGACGTGATCTTCGGGCCGCGGCGCGCGCTCTCGGATCCCGCGAGCAAGGCCGCGTTGGCACCCTACGGCATCCCCTTCCCGGTCGAAGAACTGTGCGCGAGCTCGTCGCGAGCTGCAGCCGAAGCGACGCGCATCGGGTATCCGGTGCGCATCTCGCTCGCATCACCCGATCTGCGGGTCTGGGATCATCCCGACTTGAGCATCGACATGGTCGACAACGCAGCGCGAGTGCGCGACACGTTTCGGCAGCTGATGGCGGCAGCGGAAGAGCGCTTGGGAAAAGACGGTGCGCTGGCGGCCGAGACCGAGCGGCGTGTGCTTGGCGTGATGGTGACGGCGACCAGCGAAGCCGCGCTGTTGCTCGGGCTGCGCGCCACGCCGCTGCCCCACGGACGCGTGGCGATGGAGATCGGTTTCGCCGACCCGCACGGACGCGCCGCAAACGACGTCACGGTGCTCGTCTTGCCCGCCAACGACCGCGCTATCGAACGCTCGCTGCGACGCTTGTCCGGCAGCAGTCTGATCTTTGCCGACAGTCCCGCCGAGCGCCGTGCACGGCTCGAGGCGATCAGTGACGTGCTGCTGCGCATAGCCGCTTTCGTCAACGATCGGCGCGGTGAAATTGAATCGGTCGAGGTGCGGCCCTTGGCGCTCTTGCTCGATGGCAGCGCCGAAGTGCGTGAAGCGTGCGTGGCCGTCAGCGACTGGTTCGAGCGCTCGCTGACGGGAAGCACTCAGCTGCGCTGAAACGCAGAGCCCGCCCGCTCACTCACGGCTTCGCGTTGATTCCTCGTACGTGCGTGATGTTGCCCGCAGGCGTGGAGGCCACCTGACGCACCACGAGCAAGATGCCCAGAAACACCGCCGCCGCAATCAACGTACGCCGCACGAACGGACTCAAGTCGTCCCAAAATTTCATCCCAGGTTCCTTCCGTATTGATCGTATCGATTCACAGGTTAACGAGCACCGCGCGCTCGCGTCAACGCACACATCTTTGCACATACGCCGTGGGCGCTGGCGCGCAGGAATCACGTGCTCGCGGTCAAGCGCTGTGCAAGGTGCAAAGCAGAACGCATACCTTCGGGATCCGCCGTGTGGGCGCGTGCGGCATCGTACGCCACACCGTGATCGACGCTCGTGCGCACGAAAGGCAGTCCCCACGTCACGTTCACGGCTTGGCCCCAATCGAGCAGCTTCGACGCAATCGTGGCTTGATCGTGGAGCATCGCGACGATCGCATCGATGCTGCCAGAGGCCGCCTGTCGAAACGCGGTCTCAGCCGGCATCGGGCCCGCGATACGAACTCGCCCGCTTACGAACGGCTCACGCTTGGATGCCGAGCGTAGTGCGGGCTCGATCACGCGGAGCTCTTCGTCGCCGAACAAGCCGCCCTCGCCCGCATGCGGGTTGAGGCCGCTGACGACCAGCAGCGGCACATGCGGCGCCTGCCCGCGCGCGAGCGCCCCGGCGTGCATGCGCGCCAAGGCCTCTCCGAGGTGCAGGATCGCCCGCTCCACCCGCGGCTGCGTGATCTCACTCGGTGCATCCGCGATCGCGATGTGGGTGGTCACGAGCGCGACGCGCAACTTCGGACCGAGAAACATCATCGTGACGTCGTCGTCGGCCAGACCGACCCGCCGCGCCAGGTGCTCCGTATGGCCCATGAAATCGTGCCCCGCGAGGTTCACCGCCCCCTTGCTCATGGGCGCCGTCACGATTCCTCGCACGTGCTTGGCCAACGCCGCATCGATCGCCGCATCGAGAGCCCGCAGCTGCGCCTCACCGCCCGCCGCCGTCGGCGCATGCGTCAAAGCCTGCGCATCCCAGCGACTGTCGACATCCGCGAGCGCAATCGTTCCAAGTGGCACCTGGTACGGCCCGCGCACCGGCACAAGCACAAAGTCCGCGTCGCGTGCCCCAAGCTCACCCCCGCGCTGCGCAAGCCACCGCGCATCCCCAAACAAAACCAGCGGAGTCTGATGGCGAGCCTCAAGCGCGACCACCAACGAAATCTCCGGCCCCACACCCCCCGGATCGCCCGTGGTGATCGCAAGCGGCAATGCGTGAGGCTCGGGCGCGTGAAGAGATGTCATCGGCAGAAGACCTCGCCCATTTCAGGAAAACGGGGATGCCTGAGCTGCGAGTCGCAAGCGAGGCGTCTTCGCTTTCGAGGAGCGCGCGGAACGTACTTCCCGTACGTGACCACGCACCACAGAAAACGAAGGCGGATCGCGCCGCGAATCGCAGCCCAGGCGCCCCGTTTTCAGGGGGCCTTCATTTTGTAGCCGACTCCACGCACCGTTTCGATCGGATCCGCCATCGGCCCGAGCTTCATGCGCAAGCGGCGAACATGGATGTCCACCGTACGGCTGCCGCCGTAGTAGTTCACGCCCCAGACGCGATTCAGCAGCTGCTCGCGACTGAAAACACGACCACGGTTCTGGCTCAGGAACTTGAGCAGCGCGAACTCCTGGTGCGTAAGATCGATCACACGGCCATCGACCGTAACCTCGTGTCCCGCGAGATCGATGCACATCGGGCCGATCTTGATCCGCTCTTTGCCGGCGAATTCGCTGCGGCGCCACTCGGCGCGACGAATCCGCATGTACAACTCGGCCGGCACGTACGGAACGAGGACGAAATCGTCGAAGCCGTCGTTGCCATCGAGACGCTGCGCCTGACCCACGGAAACCGCGACGAGGCAAGGCACCTCGGCCAACGCCGCCACGGCGCGAATACGCATCAACGCCGCACGACCCGCGTCGAATTGATCCAGGGCTTCGACCAGAATCGCGGCCGGCGGGTCTTCCAGAAACGCCGGCTCGTCCAAGTCGTCCCAAAGGTCATGCGCCTGCACGCGGCAGCCCAGCTCTTTCAGCACGGAAACACCGCCGTCATCGCGCTGAAGGATCGCGCTCGAACCAATCACGAGAACCCACATGGTTTACTGTTCTTCCGTAGGTGTTTGCAGGCTTTGTGTCGGCGGACCCTGACCGCCAACCCATCGACCATGCTCAACTTTATCATCAGACTAGAGCCCAATTGTTTCAAACGCGTTGCTTCTTGCTTTCCTTGACCGCCTAAACACGCGGTTGCTACAAACGCTGATACTCCGCGTCGTTTCCGAGCGCGAGACCGGTGAACATCGTCGTGACCACGAAAAAGTGGAGGCTCATCGTCACCCCGCTCAGCGGCAACACGCCCCTGCATCAGCTGGAGGTCGAGGCCAGCAACTGGATGGGCGCGCTACGCGCCGCTCGCAAGGAGATCGGCGAAGACGGCGGCGTACCGCCTGGCGCAAGCAACAGCGTCGCGCCCGATGGAACGGTCATGATCCTCGACTCGGCGTCGAGGCGACGTTTTCTGCTGACACCGATTTCGGCGTCGTTGCCGCCGACCGGCGCACCGCCCACAGAGCCGCCGATCAGCGCCCAGCCTTCGGTCGCGGAACCAGCGCCTGCGCCGACGAAGAAGCGTAAGTTCCAGACAGTTGCTTACATGCCGGGCATGGACGTCCCAGGGCTCACTCCCGTGTCAACTGCAACGGTTTCAGCTGTCGAGAAGCCGGTCCCGATCGCACAGCCCGAGCCCGTGGCTGCCCAGCCCGCGCAAGTCGTCGCTCGTCCTGTGGCACCAGTTGCGAGTGACGACGAGCCCAAGAAGCAGAAGAAGAAGTTCGAGACGGTCGCGTTCTCTTCGCACCGCGTCGCGGACATGCAGGCGGCAGCCGCAGTGGCGAACGCTTCGGTCGCAAGAGAACCATCCGTCCGGCCGGGGTCTGCGACTCCATCAGGCGATCTGGCGCCCCCACCAACCGCTCTCGAGTTGCTACTCACGCGCGACGAAGAGCCCACCGCCCAGAACCCGCTCACGTACCGCGAGCGGGCCTATCTGATCCCCCGAAGCATGAGCGTGACGGAAGCCGAAGCCGCGTTGCGCTTCACGCTCGCGGAGCTGAGGGCGCAGATCAGTGCCGCGCCGCGCGGAAAGTTCGTGAACCTCGCCGCATTCGACCACCGCTGGACCGATCAGCCCGATCGTCCGCCACTGATCACCCTGGAGTGGCGCGATTGGCGCGGCGAGCCGCTCGTCGACTACCCCGCTGCGGAGCGCAACACATCGTTGATGCCTACCGAAGCGGAGGGCGACGCAGACGAACGGATCGCGCAGGTGTTCGAGGCTCTACACGAGCTCGCGCACTTGAGCAGCGCAGCACAGGCGCTCGACTTCGCGGTCAAGCTGTTGGGCAACGCTGTGCCGGCGCGTGCGTTCAGCGCTTGCCTCTATGACATCAACACCGACGAATTGCGTTTCGTCGCAGTGTCAGGCCCAGGTGCCGAACGTCGACAAGGCCAGGCGACCCCGCGCAGCGTGGGGCTCTTCGGGATTGCTGGCCGCGTTGAACATGCCGCGGTGGTCATTCCCGACGCACGCGTACACCCGAACTTCAACCCCGCCACGGATGGCCGCGAGGGGCTGGAGGTCGAGTGCATGTTGCTTCGGCCGATCGTGAACGAAGGTCAGCTGCTCGGGATGTTGCAGTTGATCAACCGGACCAGTGGCGCGTTCTCCGCGGGCGACGTGCATGTCGTGAACTACATCGGTGATCGACTCGGCGAGTTCCTTCACCAGGTCCGCGCGCGTGTGAACGCTTGAAAGAAGCCGCTTACTGCGCGAGCAGTGTCTTGATCTGCGTCTCGAAGTCGGCTGCGTCCGCGGCGCGATAGCCGGCGTGCACGTAGCGCACGATGCCCTTACGATCGACGATGTACGACGACGGCATGCGGGGCGGCGCGTAGCGCGATGAGATCTGATGATCCGAGTCGTGCACGAGCGGGAACGCGAGCGGCATCTTGGCGATGAATTTCTGGATGTTGTCGAGGTCCTTGTCGACGCTCACGCCGACGACGACCAGGCCCTGACCCGAATATTTCTTGTAGAGGCCGTTGAGCATGGGCAGCTCTTCCCGGCACGGCGCGCACCAACTGGCCCAGAAGTCGACGACGACGACCTTACCGGCGAGCGAAGCCGCCGTAACCTGCTTACCGGCCAGGTCCTTTTGACCAATCTCCGGCAGCTTGGCGCCAGCATCGAGCGCGGCTGCGAGGCGCGGCAATACAAGGGCTGCGGCGATCAGGCACGCCGAGAAACACGCGGAACGACTCCAGAACGCGAACGATTTTGGCATAGTGATCCTTTCGACGGTGGCCCACGGGGACGATTCAGCCCCGGGTTGCGGAACTGCTCCGCCTACATATCGAGCTCTTCACGCACGTACGCCGTGAGCGAGCGTGGTGATTCACGGAACAGGCGACCGTCGACGTAGAACGTCGGGGTGGCAACAACGCCCACCTTTTCGCCCTCGGCCTTGCTGGCCTCGATCCGTTTCTGGACGGCAACGGAGGCGATGTCGGCCTCGAAGCGTGGCAGATCGAGACCGAGCTCCTGCGCGTAACGTTTCAGGTCTTCGTCTTTCAAGTCCTGCTGATGCTCGAACAGACGGTCGTGCATCGGCCAGAACTTTCCCTGCAGGCGTGCTGCCTCCGCGGCACGTGCGGCGGGCATCGCGCTTAAATGGCCGGACAGGGGGAAATACTTGTAGACGAGCCGCACGCTGCCATCGAATTCACGAAGAAGTCGTACCAGCTCGGGATGCGCGGCACCGCAATGAGGGCACTGGAAGTCGCTGAACTCCACGATCGTGATCTTCGCCATCGGCGCGCCGGTAGATGGGGCTTCGTCCAGCGACAGCTGCAGGGGCGGCGCTTTGGCGAAACGGCCGCGGTAGTGCTCGACCAGTGTCGAGCGGTCGTATCCTTCCATGACCAAGCGCGCGAGGTAGCGCGCCGCGGTGACGCAAGCGCCGCACTTGTTCTGCGTGGACACGCACTTGGCGACGCTGATCGGGTCACCGCAGGGCGAGAGCTGGTCGTTGACGAGATCGACCCAGAGGTCTTTCTCGGCGTCGGTCAGCTCGCCCGTATCGACTTGCGGAAGCTTGTCGATCCGCGGACCGGACGCGACGCTGGCGGAGGTTTTGCCCGCCGCTTCGGAAGCTCCGCGGTTGCTGCCGCCGCAGCTCGCACCTAGCGATCCGAAGCCGAGCACAGCACAGAAGATAACGACGACGCGCGACGAGGCCATCGCCGCGGCATGCTAGCAGCCCGCAACCACGAAGGAAACACGCTAAGGCGCCTCTGCTCCACTGAGGATCCAGTCGGTCAGTAGCTGGAGCTGTGCCGGAACCAGCAACTCGGCGTCTGGAGGCATGGGCTCACCCGCGACGTGCGTGTCGCCCAGGACTTTGTAGATGAGTAGGCTCGTCGCCGGCTGTCCCCGACCGGCGACAATGTCGATGATTGGCAACGCAGCGAGGGTCAGCGACCCGCGCGCGCTCTCGGCCCCCACGGTTCCGGAAGACGCGGTCGAGCTGCGGCCAAGAGCAGTGCGCGAGATGCCTGAGTAGCTAGAGAGATCAAGTCCGGCAGCCGGCGTGGATGCCGCGTGACAGCTCGCGCGAGCGCAGCTGGATTGGAGCAGCGCGAGCGCCGCTGCGGGCGAACTTTGGGGATCTGTGGCGGCCGGGCCGAGCTCGCTGCCGGTCTGAAACGTCGACAAGAAAGGCTCAGACGGCGTGTTGCCGTCGAGATCGGCAAGACCGTCGAGGCGAAGCAAGTAGCGGGTCTCGGGATCGAGCGGCGTGCGTGGATCGAGATCGACCCAGAGCTCGCGACGGACCGGCATGAAGCGTACGACCGTGCGCGGATCGACCGCGCCCGATCGCAGAGTCACGCTCTGCTGCCGTACCGTGCGCGGTAAAAGGAGTCGATCCACCTGGACGATGATGCGACCTGTCCGCGGCGCATCGAGCGAACCGTCGGCGGGCGTCACGCGCAGCGACCAATGCGTCGCGGAGATGTCGCCGCTCGGTCTCGCGAAGTCACAGCTGACAGCGGCGGTCAGCAACAGACCCGCCACCGGCACGAGCAAGCGCGCGTGCGCTCGACTCAAGACTCGCTATAGGTGCTCAGCTGCTCGCGAATCGTGTCCTCGGTGATGCCGACACGGATATGGTCTTTGAGACAATCCGCGATGGTGATCATGAGGTCATCGACGCCCTTGTCGTCGATCAGCTTGGCGAGCAGAGAGCGGGCTTCGCGGGTGTCGTCGTCACGGAGCAACTCACGCACCTTCTCCATGGAGAGGTCGCCCCCAAAATCGATGTATGCGTTTTCCAGCAAGTAACGAACGAGCTCCCTCACGCGGAACCTCCGTGGTTGATTCAACGTGTCGTTGTAGACCCCCGTAACAAGGAGGCGCAAGCGAAAGCGACCGGCGGGGCATGCAACGCGAAAGGAAAATTTTGGAGTAGTTGGCGTGCTCAACGGCAGCGTGCGCGCAAATTCTCGATGTCTCGATGGCAGGTTGCGCAGGCGCGTGAGCTGGCCTGCATGCGGGCTGCGCATTCGGCCGCAAAACCCGGGGGATGGGGCGACACCCCGGCGCCGATACCAGGTGCACCGTGGCACGTCACGCAGTCGCGTTCGGCGTGACAGCTGGCGCAGGTCGCGAGCGAGCGCTGGGCCTCCCGCGCGTGTTGCATGGGGCCTCGCACCCAGACGGCGCTCGGCGGGTGAAAGCGCTTGGGGCTCGCGAGATCCGGCGCGGCCACGGGCGAAACGCCAAGCCGCGCGTGGCACGGCATGCAGAAGCTCTGCGTGGTGTGGCAGGACGTGCAGCGACTGGCGCTGCGCTCGGCGTCTTGCGCGTGAAGCGTCAGGTAGTCGTTCGGGTGCAGACCGCGCGGCCGGCGGTCGCCGTCGTGGCACGCGGTGCAATCCTTCTCGACGTGACAGCTCGAGCACGCCGCGCTGTCGTCGGCTGCGAGCCAGCGGTGACGCACACTGAAGTCGCGGTCGTGGGCCATGCCTAAGAACGAGCTGCGCGGAACGAGCGCACCTTCGGGGAAGCGCGTACGCAGAAGGCCAGAGGGCAAGGCGATGTGGCAGCCTTTGCAAGGAAGCGTCTTTTGGCCGCGGTGGCACGCCAGACAGTCACCCATACTGGGCATGGTTGGCGAAACGAGCGACGGCTTGCCGCCGTCAGCGGCAGGCAACGAATCAACGAGTTGTCCGTGGCACGTCGTGCATGCGATCTCGGCGCGCGCATGACGCCCGTGCGAGAACCGCAGGCGCGCCGGTTGTCCACGCACGGGAGCGAGCGCGCTGCTCCTGCCGGGATCGAAGCCGCGGTGGCACATGCCGCAGGTCTTCGCGCCTTGTTGCGCGCGATCGGTCGCGGCTGCGTGGCACTCGGTGCAGACGGCTTCGCGCGGGACGAGCGTGCCTTCCGTTGCAGCGGCGTTCGCAGAGCTCTCGTGGCAGTGCACGCAGGCGAGCGCGCGATGCGCCGGCGTCCGGTGATTCATGATCAAGCCCTGGGGACGTGCTGGGTATACGATCGCGGATACGTCGGAGCCGCCATCGCCAAACGCCGTGGCGCACAACGATGCGAGACCGGCGATCGCGGCTAGCGCGCAGAGCATCGTCGTGCGCGTGAATCGAGCGGACAGCGTCATCGCCATGCTCCCAAGTGCAAAAATGCCATGAACGAGAGGCGTTGTCCGATCGGCTCGCTGTGCGCGTGCGACAGTGCGAGCTGCAGCGAGGACTCGTCGGTGATGGCGATGCGCGCGCCGAGGAGCTCGTAGAGTGACACACCGCGCAGCGCGATCCGCAGCGGGTCGTCGATACGCATCGCGGACAGCTCGGCCTCGAGCGTGAGCGCCATCGTCAACCGGTGGCTGCCCGAGACGCTCGCACCCCAGAGCGGGCCTTGTCCGCTGGCCCAGCCGAAGCCGGACAACGCCATCGTGTCACGAGGTGTCGCGAACGTGGTGCCGAGCTCGAAGCCGAGATCGTGATCCGCGCCGACACTGAGCTCCGTTCGTCGACCGCGCACGGAAGCATCCACGCTCCATGCTTCCGTCAGCTGCCGCGACGCGCCGACTCCTGCGATCCACACCGGCGCGACATCGAAGAATGCCCAGATGCTCGCGGGATCGAAGCGTGGCACATGACGTTCGAGCTCGAGGTGCGCACGATACGGGCCCAGCCAAAGATCGGCGCCCGCGTCCGCGTCGATCAGCTCGGGATCGATCGTGTCGAGCACCGCGTGCGTGGACAGACGCAGTGGCGTGAGTGGATGCGACGTGAGGCCTGCGCCAACACGCCGCTCCACCCACGCGCCGTCCTCGAGCAGCGCACGGTACGCGACGCTGCCGCGCACGATCTGTTCGTCGCCGAGCTCCAGGTTCGCGCCGAGCAGCCAGCTCGTGATCTCCGGCGCGATGTACGAAGCACGCTGACGCTCCAGCGGATCGAGCGCGAGCCGCGGAATGCCATCGGGCACGAAGGAATCCGTTCCGGCGATGCTCTCGCGGCGCACCAGGGCGCCTGCCAAGGCTTCGACCGCGATCAGCGAGCTCGGTGCCGTGCGCACGGAAACGCCGTCGATGCGCGTGAAGCCGATCGCGTCGTAGTGCACCTGGCGCCCTGCCCGCGTCTCGGTGCCGTACGGCAAGTCGCGTGCTTCGATGTAGGCGAGCGGCATGTCGAGCAAGCCATTGTTCGCGAGCGGTGTGTAGCTGCCACGGCGCGCAGGGTTCACCACGGCGAAGCACAGGCTGTCGCCGACGAGGCAGGTGTCACCAAAATCCTGGTTCAACCGTAGGCGCGCGTGCACCGCGATCGATGGCGCGGGACGCGAATCGTCGGTGGTGTCAGCGAGCGCGCGCACGTAGCGCAGACCGAGCGACTGCGTCAGCCGCCTACGCGACCAGACCACCGAAGTGGCTGGTGATTGCACGTCGTACGCCTGCAGCGTCGTTTCCGTGTCGACCTCGGTGTCGTCCGCGCGCGCTCTCTGGTGCGCGAGCGTGCACGCGCACAGCATCAGGAAGGCAAGGAGCCGCGCGCGTGAGACCAGCGCGGTGGTGTCAGCAGCGTGCGACGGCACGACCGCATGAAAGCACGAAACCCCGTGCCCGGAGGCACGAGGTTTCGAGGTCGGAGGGACCGTAAGCCGAGTCCTGTTCCCGCACCCGTTGCCGGGATGCGGGTGGTGATCATTCATCTAGGACGCGCGTTACCGCACGCCTCGAGCGACGCTACCCGGAGGCTCGGGCGGACCGCCCTCGAACGCCTCCCTATTTCGTCTTGCTCCGAATGGGGTTTGCCTAGCGATCGACGTTACCGCCGACCCGGTGAGCTCTTACCTCGCCTTTTCACCCTTACCTTGTGCAACCCCGTAGTCCGCCGAGAGCCGAAGGCTGCTCGGTGGGTATGTGATTGGCCAAGGCGGTTCATTCTCTGTGGCACTTTCCTCGGGGTCGCCCCCACCGGCCATTAACCGGCATTCTGTCCTTTGGAGCTCGGACTTTCCTCCCGCTCTTTCTTCCCCCGAACCGAAGCTCGGGACAGTTAAAGAAGCCGACGATCACCTGGTCCGCTCCGACGCGCTACGTATGCCCGCGCAGCGCCGGGACCGCAAGCGCCGCGACCTGCCCGCCCGTTCTTTGCGGCCCGCGCGCCCCGGGCGTAGCGTTTGGCCATGGCACGGGTTCCCACCGTCCTGCTCTGCTGTCTGGCCGCGTTACTGGCGCTCGCTGCGTGCGGGCCTGCCAACGCGGCGCCCACGATGCGCCGCACGGAAACGGCAATTGTCGCGGCACGCCAGAACGCGCCTGCGACCAACCCGGTTGCACTGCCGCCGCCAGCTGCAGCGGTCGACGAAGCCACGCGCGCGGCGTTCGAGAACGCCGAACGACCGCTGGTGCGCGGCCTCGAGCATGATCGCACCACCTGGCAGAATCGCTTGCGCGCGGTGCCGGAGCTTTCGCACTACGCAACGCGCTTCACACCCTTCGATGGTAAAGCCGCGGACGCTGCGCTGCGACGCGCTGATCGCAGCCACGCCAGCGTGACGGCGTGGTCGATTGCCGACGGCCCGTTCGCGTGGTCGCCGGCACGCGGCGTCGAATACTGGGTCACCTCCGGAAGCATCGGAGATCGCAGCTTGGTGGCGGTGCTCGAGCTCTTACCCTCGGGACACCTGCGTCACGCCGCCAGCTTGGTGATCGACGACAAGGACACGAGCGTTGCGCTCGGCACGAGCAGCGATCACCCGACCGAAGTGCTCTGGACGACCTGCTACGGCTGTCCCGGCGAAGGCGGTTCGATCACGCTCGGGGACGACGGCCGCCCGCGCTTCGTCTATCGTTAGCGCCCGTCGTGACCGAGCTGGCCGAACCGAAGCACTGGAAGCGCGCGTGCATGAGCGTGCTCGCGCTGTTCATCATTTACGGCGACGTGAGCGTCACGTTCAATCCGACGAAGCTCGGGTTGCATGGCAACGGCCTGCCGCGTTCGTTCGCGATGCAGGACGCGTTCCTGATTCCCGGGATGTTCAGCGGCTACACGACCTTCAACTTCGATTTCTTCATCGAAGGCCAGCGCACGCAGGACGGCCGCAAGAACGACCGCGGTGCGTTCATAACGCTCGACCTGCACGACTACTTCCCGCTCCGCCAAGCCCTCACGTTCACACAGCTGTTCGCCGCCCATCACTGGGACATGCTCGGGCCTTCTGGACAGCGCGCCGCCTGGGCCGTGCTGGCTCGCAAGATCAAAGCTCGCAACAACCGCTTGCATCGCGACGCGCAGATCACTCGGCTACGCTTTGGCGTGATCACGTTCCCGCAGAGCGTGAATGGCTATCGCGGGGCGAAAGGCGAGAACAACGCCTGGCGCTACACCTGGTACGCGGACCCATGAGGGGCTTGCGCGCAATCGCCACCGCGTGGAATCGGCTCTGGTTTGCCCCGGCGAGCCCGTATCCGATCGCCGCGTTCCGTATCCTGCTGGGCGGGTACTTGTGCGTGTACTTCGGCGCGCTGGCTCCGCACGTGCCGGTGCTGTTCTCGAACGAAGGCGTGTATGCGCCGTACTTCGTGCCCGACTACGCACCCAGCGTGCCCATTGCGTGGCTGCTGTTCGGAGCCGTGTGGACGTGCTGCCTGCTGCTCATGATCGGCTGGCGCGCAAGCCTCACGCTTCCCTGCCTGCTCGCGCTGTTCTTCCACCACTACTTCTTGTTTCTGGGCGCGAAGCACTCCTCGTTCGACCGCCTGATCGTGATCTTCCTGCTCGCGCTGTGGTGCGGCCGCTGCGACTCCGTGTGGGCGGTGTCAGCTGACGCAGAGCCCAAGCCTGCGAGCGTGTTCACGGCACGCCTGGTGCGCTTCCAGATCATCATGCTGTATCTCGGGGCCGGGCTCTGGAAGGCCTGGAACCCCGCGTGGCGCACCGGCGAGCTCTTACTCTCGACCATGCAAGGAGTGTGGGCCACGCCGCTCGCGTTCTTCTTGGTGCGGCAGTGGCCGACGATGCAGGCCTGGCAGATCGCTTCGTATCTCGTGTTCGGTGGCGAGGTCGTGCTCGCGTTCCTGCTGTTCTTCCGGCGCACCCGGCTGCTCGGAATCACGCTCGGAACGCTGTTTCACCTCGGCAACACGTTCATCCTCTACATACCCGAGTTCCTGCTGTGTCTCGCGCCGTACGTGTTCTTCATCGGCGAGCCGGCCTGGGACAGGCTCGCCGCGAAGCTCACGCCACGTAGTCGCGCAGGCGCGTGACTTCGTCCATCGCCTGCAGCTTGGCGAGACCTTGCGTTTCCAGCTGACGAACGCGCTCGCGCGTGAGATTCATGATCTCGCCGACCTCTTCCAGCGTGATGCCACCGCGGTCCGCGATGTCGAGCGCGCAGGTATCGGTCATCTCCCAGACTTCGACGTCCGGAAAGTTCACCTTGATCGAGCCGCGCACCGGATGAACGTCGATGTACAAGTGGTACTTGCACGAGACGAACGGGCACGGACGCTCCATGTCGACGCACTGCGAGCGCAGCGTGGGACGCCAGTATTCTTCCTCGGGATACAGCATCCGCCCGCGGTTGAGCTCCGCCTTGCTCAGGCGCCGAATCGAGATCGTGCGTGCGCGTGCCCGTGAGCGACGCTTGCGACGACCCAGCTCGTCTCCCTCGAGATCATCGTCGAGCTGGTCGCCTTCTTCGGCGAACGTCTCTTCGAGCGCCAGCGCGAGCGAGCCCTGCACCATGGGTGCCGCCTCGATCGTTTCGCGCTCTTCGCCCTGCCCCGCTTGCTCCACCGCTCCCTCTTGTTCCGACATTGGCCTGCCTCCTTGAGTCCCCGTGGTTTCTTTCCGCCCTTGCTGCCGTGTCCGTATCGCCCTACGCCGTGTCTGTCGTGTCGTGGCCGTGCAGCCCGCCCGCTACACCGCCGCCCGCGCCATGCGCGCGCGCATGGCCAGTCGTTGTTCGATCGCGCGCAGCTTCTCGACCAACGCGTCGGCAGTTTGCCGTGCGTCGATCAAGGCGCGCCCAAGAATCTCGTCAGTTGACTCGCCCGCCTGTCCGCGGAGCGCGCCGTCGAGCGTGACCAGCACCTGCGAGAGCTGGCGCGCGAGCGCGTCGATCTCGGTGCGCACACCGACGAACTCGCGCTGGATGTCGACGATCGTGTAGCCCTGGGCCATCAGCCCGCGGATCAGCTCGATCTGCCGAACGATCGCCGAAGGGTACAGGCCCTGCGAGCCGCGATGCTTGCCCTTGCGGCCGACGCGCACGCTGCGCGGCAAAAGGCCGAGCTGCACATACTTGCGGAAGGTCGCCTCGCTCAAGCGTTCGCCGTGCGCCGCGAAGAGCGCGACCACTTCTTGGGTCGACAGACCGTTCGGATGCTGGCTCTCGATGCCCGCGAGCTCGGCCTCGGAGAACGCCGGCGCAGTGCCTGCGCTGGACTGGGACGCAGCGGTCATGGCTGTTGCGACTCGTTTCATCCGATTCCCATCAATCAACACGCGCGAATATATTCTTTTGAATGGATCCATGTCAACGGGCATGGCTCATGGCTGTACCATTTCGGTACCACAAGAACGCACCCCGATGTTTTCTAATGAAAACCGATGTTTATTGGCCTAGTGGACGGCCTTGGGCATCGACTCACGCAGATCGTATCAAAATACCTACGATCGTGGTCTGTGCGTATCAAAGCAATGGATTGTATGGATCGCCGCATTTTCGGCGATCGGGCACTCTCACCGTCGATCCGGACGGAGGGCTGCAGGGCCTCAGCGCGCAGGCCCGTCGATGAGGTGGCAGGCGACTTGGCGCTGCCCTTCCCCGCCTTCGGTCGCCGCGGATAACAGCGCGGGCGCCTCTTCTCGGCAGCGCGCAATCGCCACCGGGCCGCGCGGATGAAACGCGCAGCCCGAGGGGGGCGATGACGGGCTCGGCACGTCGCCGAGCAGCGGTAACTGCACCCGTGCGCGCTCGGCACGCGGGTCGGGGAGCGGTACGGAGGCAATCAGGGCTCTCGTGTACGGATGCAGCGGCGAGCGGCAGAGTGCGTCAGCTGCACCAAGCTCGACCACGTGGCCCAGGTACATCACGGCGATGCGATCGGAGATGTGACGAACGGCGGCGAGATCGTGGGCGATGAAGACGTAGGTCAGCCCGAGCTCGCGCTGTAGCTCGCTCAGCAGGTTCAGGATTTGCGCTTGAATCGACACATCGAGCGCGGAGATCGGCTCGTCGCAGATCACGAGCGACGGCGACAACGCGAGCGCGCGCGCGATGCCGATGCGCTGGCGCTGGCCGCCCGAGAACTCGTGCGGTTAACGCTTGCGGTAGCGCGGGTCCATGCCGACGCGCTCGAGCAACTGCTCCACGCGCTTGTGCAGGGCTTCGCCCGAGGCCACATCGAACGTTCGGAGCGGCTCCGCGACCAGCTGCTCCACAGTCATGCGCGGGTTCAGGCTGGCGTACGGATCTTGAAAGATCATCTGCATGCGCTGGCGCAGCTCACGCAGCGTTTCGGACCACACGTAACGACCGAAACGCTTGCGCCAGAGGTCCGTCAGCTCGAGCCCATCGAAGCGCACGAAGCCCGCCGTGGGGCGCAGCAGCTGCAGAACGGCGCGGCCCATGGTGGACTTGCCGCAGCCGCTCTCACCGACGACACCGAGTGTCTCACCGCGCGCGACTGAAGAGGTCACGCCGTCGACCGCGCGAACGACCGGCGCAGGCCCGGCAAACAGAGCGGAGCGCGTTGGGAAATGGACGCGCAGGTCGTGCACCTCGAGCAACGGTGTGTCAGCTGGAATCGGGGCTGGTCATGGCGAGTCGGCCTCGCTCGCGAAGCAGCGCACGGCGTGCTGGGGTGCCGGCGTGCTCTGCTCCGGGTACGCGTTTGCGCAGCGCGCGAGCGCACGTGGGCAGCGCACCCGAAACGGACAGCCGCTTGGGAGGCGAGCCAGGTCCGGTGGCAGCCCAGCGATCGGAACGAGCGCCGCGCGCCTGCCCCCAACCGCCCGCGGGTAACGCGAACAGCGTGAGGGAGAAGATCAGCACCAGCAGCGGCCCGAGCACGAAGGTGGGCACGGAGATGCCAACCATGGCGGCGGTCATCGAGCCGTAGTCCCAGCGCGTGTTCTGACGAACGGCGCCGATCACACCGGCACTGATGCCGAGCAGGAGCGGCCAAACCAACGCGACGCACCCGAGCAGCAGCGTCGCGGGAAAGCCGACTGCGATGATCTCGTTCACGCTGCGCTGCGGATACTTCGTGGACAGGCCGAGGTCGCCTTGCGCGAGGTGCGCCAGGTAGCGCCAGAGCTGCTCGGGCATCGGGCGGTCGAAGCGGTACTTCGCCTGCAAGTCGGCGAGCACCTCGGGCGGCACGCTGCGCTCGCTGCCAAACGGTGAGCCCGGTGCCAGCCGAATGATGAAGAAGGAGATCACCACGATCACGAGCAGCGTGGAAACGAGGCCGAGCAGTCGACGCAGCACGTAGCGGGTCACGGTGCGCCACCGTGCAGTGCAGCGGACGGCGGCAAGCCCTCGGGCAACACCGTCTGCGGGATGCCGTGGTACCAGCGCTGATCGATCCACCAATACTTGAACAAGTAGCGATTCTCGTAGTTGAGCGCATGCCCTTTCAAGTAGGGCTTGGTGACCTCCGAGCGGGTATACAGATAGATCGGGATGATCGGAGCTGCGTCGGCGACCAGGCTCTCGGCCTGGCGAAGCAGCACGAGCCGCGCAGCGCGCTCGGGCGTCGCGTTGGCTTCACGCAGCAGCGCGTCGTAGCGGGGCTCGCTCCAGTTGGAGTGGTTGTTGTTGTTGCCGCTGCGCAAGAGCTCGAGGAACGTGTACCGGTCCGGGTAGTCGCCGACCCAGCCCATGCGCGCGACTTGGAAATTCTTCTGCTCGGTTCTTCAGGAAGACCTTCCATTCCTGGTTCTCGATCTCGACGTCGATGCCGAGCTGGGCTTTCCACATTTGCTGCACGGCTTCGGCGATCTGCTTGTGTCCCTCGGAGGTGTTGTACGTGATGGTAATCGTTGGCAACGGGTGGCTCGGACCGTAGCCAGCCTCCGCCAAGAGAGCGCGCTTGCGCCGGATTGAAGCCCGGCGTGTGCGGACCAACGTAACCACCGAGGCCTTCGGGCACGAGATCCGCGCAAGCTTTCTGTCCACCGCGCGTGATGCGCAGCACCAGCTGCTCACGGTCGACTGCGAGCTTGAGCGCCTTGCGCACGCGCACGTCGTCGAGCGGCTTCTGCTTTACGTTGAGCCAGTACAGATATGTGCTCATCAGCGGCGAGCGGTGGAAGTCTTTGTACGTAGCCAAGCGGTCCATGAACTCGGCCGGCAATGAATCAGCTCGCCACCGGTGGAGTCGCTCGCCTTCCCGGGGTCGATGTACTCAGGCTCGGAACCCAGGTTCGTCCACGCTTCGTCCGGACCGTGCTTGGGCTCGGTGGTGCCAAAGTAACCGAAGCCACCGCGGCTGCACGCGGCGAGCGGTGTGGCGAGTGCGAGGGCAAGCACGAGCGCGACGCGAATCGCGAGCACAGAAGAGTCAACTCTTGAGTCGAGGATCGATGGCATCGCGCAGGCCTTCGCCTGCAAGGTTATACACCGTGACGGTCACGAAGATCGCGGCGCCGGGGAACACGGCCAGCCACCAGGCCCCCGTGTGGCCACGCACGTCGTTGAGCATGCCGCCCCACGACGCCATGTCCGCCGGAATGCCGAAGCCCAGAAACGAGAGCGCGCCTTCGATCTGAATCGCGGACGCCATCGCAAACGTGGCAGTCACGAGCACGGGGCTGAGCGCGTTCGGAAGAACGTGCCGCAGGATGATGCGGGGCGCGCCATAACCGAGCGCCCGGGAGGCCTCGATGTAGGGCATCTGCTTGATGCGCAGGATCTCGCCGCGCACCAGGCGTGCGACGCCGGTCCAATTGACGAGACCGATCACGACCATCATGGCGACGACGGCGCGCCAACCGGTCGGCATGATCACGGAAAGCATCGTGACGAGCAGAAGGAGCGCAGGCACCGAGTGCACGACTTCGAGCAGGCGCATGAGCAAGAGGTCGAGCACGCCGCCGTAGTACGCAGAGACCGAGCCGAGCAGGATTCCGATGCTCACCAGCACGATCACGGACAGCACGCCGACCGCCAAGCTTACTCGCGAGCCGTGCACCACGCGCGCGAGCACGTCGCGGCCGCCGCTGTCGGTGCCGAGCCAGTGCGTAGCGCTGGGCGGCGCGAGCGTGGCATCGAGGTCGTGACTGTTCACGCCCCAGGGTACCGGGGGAAACACCGCCCAGTCGCTCTCGCTCATCACTTGCGTGAGGCGCCGGTTGTCGTAGGCGCGCAGCGCGACGGGATTGATCACGTTCGGGAGCACGTACAGCTTGCCTGAGAGCGAGAGCAGAATCGGTCGCTCCGATGCAACGAAGTCGGCGCCGACCGCGAGCAGCAAGATCGCGAAGATCGCATACAGCGAGACGCGATGCAGGCGCTGGCGCATGAACTGCCGGCGCACGATGCCGAGGTAGCTGTGCGACTGGGCGGCCACTCAGCGCGACTCCTCGCCCGCCTTGATCCGCGGATCCACGACCGCATAGAGCAGATCCGACAGCAACATACCCAGCATGACGAGCACCGCTGTGAACGCGACGATCGTGATCACGAGCGGATAATCCGGCATGCGAATCGCTTCGAGCGCGACCAGGCCCATGCCGCGGATGCCGAAGATCGACTCCACGATCACCGCACCGCTCACCAGCTCGGGCAGCTCGAGGCCGATCAATGTGATGATCGGTATCAGGCTATTGCGCAGCGCATGCCCGAAGATCACGCGACGCTCCGAAAGGCCCTTGGCGCGCGCGGTGCGAATGAAGTCCTGTCGCAAGGTCTCGAGCATGCCGGCGCGCATGTAGCGCGACAGCACGGCGAACGCTTGGTAGGTCAGGGTGACCACCGGCAACACCATGTGCCACGCCACGTCGCCCAACTTTTGCCAGCGGCTCATCGCGGCGAAGCCGTCGAACGCGTGCCAACCCTGCAGCGGAAAGCAGGCGTGGTCCGCCGTCCAAGGGCACTTCAGGAAGTTCCCGCTCGCGAGGAACACGATGAACATCGTGCCAACCCAAAACGCGGGCAGCGAATACAGCACGAACAGCACGACCGTCAGCACGCGATCCCCCAGGCTGTACTGCTTGACTGCGGAGTACACGCCGAGCGGGATCGAGATCAGGTACGCGAGCGTGATCGAGAGCAGCGAGAGCAACAGCGTGATCGGCAGCGCCTCCGCGATCACGTCCACGATCGGTCGACCGTCCTGCCAGCGCGTACCGAGGTCGAGCGTGCACAGCCGCTGCACGAGCCGGCCATATTGCACGTACCAGGGCTTGTCGAGGTCGTAGAGCGCGCGCAGCTGCGCGATGGCTTCCTGCGAGATCTGCTGCGCGCGCATCGGGTTCTGCAGCTTGGCGGACACGGGGTCCGCGTTCGCCATGCGCAGGAGCAGAAAGCAGACCAGCGTGATCCCAAACAGCGTCGGGATCATCCAGAGCACGCGCCGCACCACGTATTTCAGCATGCAGACACCGCCATCACTTGGCCTGCGGCTCGAGCCACATGTTCTCGAACTGCCACCACATCAAGCTCGGACGTGCGCCTTTGATCTTCTTGCTGAGCATGTTCAGCTCGGGACGCACGAACAGGAACGTGTATGGCTGGTCGTCCTGGAGAATGGCGCCGAACTTCCGGTACATGGCGTCACGCGCGCTCGCGTCGAAGGTCACGCGCGCCTCTTCCAGGAGCTTGTCGACCTGAGGATTCTTGTAGCTGATGTAGTTCGAGCCGCCTTTGATCGAGCTCGAGTGCCAGATCTGCGTCGGATCGCCGCGCGGCCCTCCACCCCAGGCCAGCGTGCACGCATCGAATGTGTGCTCGGTCAAGCGCTTCGTGAAGGCAGACCACTCGACGGTCTGAATCTCCATCTCGATGCCGACGTGGTCGAAGTCTTCTTTCAGCTTCGCCGCCCAGAGATGGCCCTCGACGGCACCCGCTGGCAGCATGAACACGAAGCGGAACGGCACGCCGGCCTTGTCGCGCACGCCGTCGTTGTCGCTGTCTTTCCAGCCCGCTTCGTCGAGCAGCTTCGCACCCGCGATAGGATCGTAGGGCAGCGGCTGCAGGCCTTCATCACACGACGGGCTCTTCCAATAGAAGTGACACGTCGTCGGCATCGGCATGCCATGCAGCATCTTGTCGACGATGCCGGGGCGATCGATCAGCATGGTCAGCGCGCGCCGCACGCGCTTGTCCGCGAACATCGGGCGCAGCAGGTTCCAGCCGATGAAACCGTAGTTCGCGGAGAAGAACTTGCTACGGTTCCAGGCGTTACGCAGCGGCGAGTCGTTCAGGTGCACCCACTCGTCGGTCGTCATGTGATCGACGAGGTCGATCTCGCCACGCTCGGCGAGCTGCAGCATGACGGTCGGATCCTGCTGAATTCGAAACAACACGCGCTCCAAGTACGGCTTCTTCCCCCAGTACTTGTCGTTGCGTGCGATCACGATCTTCGCGTTGCTCTCCCAGGTCACGAACTTGAACGGGCCCGTGCCGACCGGCGCGCGGTTCAGCGGGTTGGTCGCGGCGTCGTTGTATTGATGACCGGTCAGCTTCGCGATCACGTGCGCGGGCTGGATGCTCCAATCCGCAATCGTGTCGAGCGTGAGGAAGTACGGTCGCTTCCAGACGAACACGACGGTGTAGTCGTCGGGCGCGGAGTAGCTCGCCAGCTCTTGGGTGTACGCACGCACGTGGACCGCTTTGGTCGTCGGGTCCTGAATCTTGTCCATGGTCGCGATCACGTCGCGCGACGTGAACGGTTGACCGTCGTGCCACTGCACACCCTTGCGCAGGTGGAACGTGTACGTCTTGTTGTCCGGGCTGATCTCCCAGCGCTCGGCAAGCTCGGGCACCACGCGGTACTCCGGATCATCCAGCGGATCGATGTTCACCAAGCTCTGGTAGATGCGGTGGCCGGTGATCCACGACGCGACCAGATCCGAGTCGGTGTACGTGTTGAGCGAAGGCGGGTCGGTCGACAGGCCGACCGTGAGATCACCACCGGAGCGCGGCTCACCTTGCATCTCCGATGCGGGTAGCGTGCCCGATAGCCACGGGTCCTTGCTGTCTTCCACCTTCGCGGGCGGCGTGGCGACGACCCGAGGCGCAGCCACTGCCGGCTTGTCGTCTTTCTTCTTGCCGTGCGTGCACGCGGAGCCCACAGCGCACAGCACGAGCAGACATACCCTCGAACAATTCCGCATGGGACCTATTCTCCCGCAGGCTTCTGCGCATCGTCGCGCTCGCGTTCGCGCTTTTCCTTGGCTTCGACCGCATCGACGAACAACCCGACGTACTCGCCCGCGCTGGTTAGCGCGAAGAACACGCTCAAGTACAAAAGACCGATGCCGACCGCATTCAGGTTCACGACCGCGCGATAGAAACCGAAGTCGAGCATGTACGTGTCGTGCAGGATCAGCGCGACCAGCGCGCTCATTTGCACCGCGGTCTTGTCCTTGCCACCGCGACTTGCGGCGATCACCACGCCCTCGCTGATCGCAATCGTGCGCAGCGCCGTGATCGACAGCTCGCGCCCGGCAATGATGATCACGGGTACCGCCGAGACGTGACCGAGCTCGACCATCATGACGAGAGTCGCGAGCACGATCAGCTTGTCGGCCAGCGGGTCGAGGAACTTGCCGAGCAAGCTGGTGAGGCCCATGCGGCGCGCCAGGTACCCGTCGATGAAATCGGTCACGGCCGCGGCCGAGTACGTCATCGTGGCCCAGAAGTTTCCGACGCGCGTCTCCTGGGCCATCAGCCACAGGACGACGGGAATCATGATCACCCGCCCCATCGTGAGCAGGTTCGGCAGATTCAGCGCGTCCTCGCGCAGCGTACGGCGCCGCGCGGCTTTGATGGGATCCTGGGCCATGCTCTTGGTGGCGCACGCGCCCGCGCGCGTGGCGTCGCGTAGCTCGACCGTCGCATTATTGGTCGACAAGTCCGTTCGGGGCAACCCACACGCGCGCGACGCCTACTATTGCGCGCGCTTGGCGATTGGCGAGGATTACCCTTCCGTGGCACCTTCTCGCGCGCTCGCTTTGACTCCCCTAGCCCCAGAAGAAATCGCGGCCCCATCGGCCTCCGCCCTCACCCGCGGTCTCGCGCGTAAGCTGATCATTGGCGCCGTGTTCGGCGGTCTCGTGGTCGCCGCGCTGATGATCTACAGCGACGTGCATGCGCTGCTGCGGGCCGCACAGAGCTTCGCGCCCCGTGCCGTAGCGCTCGGCTTCGCGCTGGCCGCCGGCAACTACGCCCTGCGCATCGTGCGCTGGCACTACTACTTGAGCTGCATCGACGTGAGCGTGCCGGTCGGTGAGAGCGCGGTGGTGTTCCTGTCGGGCTTCGTGATGAGCGTGACCCCCGGCAAGGTCGGCGAGGTCTTCAAGTCCGTGCTGCTGTACGAGTCGCGCGGCGTGTCCATCGCACGAACCGCGCCGATCGTGGTCGCCGAGCGCCTCACGGATCTGATCGCGCTGGTCATGCTCACCGCGCTCGGCTCGCTCACGTTCGAGCACGGCCCGGCGATAGCTGCCACCGGCGCGCTGCTGGTGGCTGGGCTGTTCACGGTCTGCGCGTACCGGCCGCTCGGCGAGCTGCTCCTGCGCATCGCCGAGAAGCTGCCGCTGATCTCGAAGATCAGCCACCGCCTGCGGGAAGCCTACGACTCGCTGCTCACGATGCTGCGTCCCGCCCCGCTCTTCATCGGCACGCTAATCGCGCTGATGGCTTGGGGCCTCGAGTGCGCGGCGCTGTACTCGATCGTGCGCGGCTTTCCCGGTACGCACTTGGCGTGGGACAGCGCCGTGTTCGCATACTCCGCCTCGACCATCGCCGGTGCAGTCGCAATGATGCCCGGCGGCCTCGGTGTCACCGAGGGCAGCATGACAGGCCTTCTGCAGGCACTCGGTGGCAGCGCGATTTCACGCACTGTCGCCACGGCCGCCACGATTCTGGTTCGCATCGCGACGCTCTGGTTCGCAGTGCTGATCGGCCTGGTCGCGTTCGGCATCTACAAGCTGATGCGCCGTCGCGCCGCTGCAGCCGTCAGCGGCTGAGCCTCACGAACGAGCCTCGGGGCTGCCCCAAAGAGAAAGCCCCCGAAATACTCTGCGTATTTCGAGGGCCTCTCGTGTCAGGCAGACGGGTTCGCGCACCCGAAGACAGACCGCGTATCACATGTTCTGGAAGTTCAGCGCGCGCGACAGGCGGGGATCACCCACCGCAATCAGGGGGTGCTTCAGCATGCGGCGGAACACGACGGTCAGGAACACGCCGAGCGTGGCCATGACGCAGCCAACTTCCATCCACACGCCGCTCCACTGCACCGCCTCGTGCGGGCGGTAGTACGGCATGACCCAGTAGTACATCTCGACCAAGTGCATGGCCAGGATCCAGCCGGCACCGAGACCGATCAAGCCGTTGTTGCGCTTCGCGTTGCGCGACATCACCAAGTAGAACGGCACGATGAACTTCAGCGCTACGAGCGAGCAGCTGATCATCTTCCACGAGTCGTGGTCCCAGCGCAGGTGGTAGTACACGGTCTCTTCCGGGATCGCGGCGTACCAGATCAGGAAGAACTCGCTGAACGAGATGTACGCCCAGAAGATCAGGAAGCCGAACATCAGCTTGCCCAGGTCGTGATAGTGCTCGGTGTTGATCTCGTTGCCGATCAGGCCCGCACGCTTCCAGCCGAGCGTCACGAGGATGATCACGGCGAACGACGTGACCGCCGAGGCCGCGAAGATGCGCACGCCGAACATGGTCGAGTACCAGCCCGGCTGCAGCGACATCACCCAGTCGAAGCCCGCGAACGTCAGCGACAGCGCGAATGCGAACGTGGCGACTGGCGCCATGCTCTGCAGCTTCACGGTGTAGCTCTTGTCGCCGGTCGCATCCTGCGCGGCCGAGTAGCCGAACAGGCGGCTGCCGAGCCAGAACCAGACGGCAAAGTACAGCAGCATGCGCAAGTAGAAGAAGCCGTGGTTCAAGTACGCCGACTTGCCCGCGATGTTGGCGTCCTCGAGCAACTCGTGCGCTTCGGAAGGACCCGAGCCGCCCTCGTAGCCGTGATGGCCCTCGGGTGCAGCTGCTTCTGCACCCGCGCGATCGCCGCCGGCTTCCGCAGCAGCTTCGTGCTCCTGCGCGTGGGCAACGCCTTGCTCCGTCGCCGGGTGGTTCCACCACGTGTGATAGAGCGTGCTCGTGTTGAGCGCGACGGGCGCGAACAACACCGGCAGGATCCACGCAGCGCTGACGAAGAACTCCGCCGCACGCCGCACCGAAACGCTCCAGCCGGCGCCGGTCAGGTGCTGAATCAGCACGAAGAACACCGAGCCGAGCCAGAGAGTGAGCACGGTGATGAAGCCGTACAGGTACGAGTACGCGAAGCGCTCGGGCTGCTGGAACGCACCGTAGAGCGCAACGAGGATACCGACGCCGCCCAACATGGCGGTCATCTTCCACGCGTTCGCCCAGACGCTGCCGTCCGGAATCATGAATTGCTTCTTGGTCTGGTCGCCCACGTCAGTGCTCCCCGGCTTGGCTGAGCTCGAGTGCTCGCACGTAGCTCACGATCGCCCAGCGATCGTTGACTGGAATGGAATAGTTGTACGGAGGCATGTTGCGCACGCCGTGGCTGATGGTCGCGAACATCTGACCGTCCGGCATGTGACGGATGCGGTCGTCGTGGAAGCTCGGCGGCGGTGCCATGCCACGCTCGACGACTTTGCCTTTGCCACTGCCTGTCAAATCGTGGCACGGCGCGCAGTAGATGCCGAAGCGCGCTTGACCGCGGTCGACCACGTTGGCCATGCCGCCGAAGTCTTGCACCACGGCGTCAGGCACCGCGAGTACGTAGCCGCTTCCGTCGGCAAGCTCGCCATCCGAGATCTCCGCGCTCGGGTTCATCTCGCGCGCGAACGTGTGCTCGACGGGCTTGCGCATCGTGCGTCCGTCCTCGAAGAACGTGCTGCGCGACTGCGGGTTGTAGCGCTGCTGCATGTACATGTTGCGCTCGGGCACGAGCGGCGGCTCGGACGACGTCTGACCGCGACACGCGCTGGACGCCAGTACGACCAGGCCCAAGCCCAAGATGCGCGAACTAAGATTGAGCGCTGTCACGCTACTTCCTCCTCAACGAGCTCGACGTAGGTCGCGTGGGCGTCCGTGAGGAGCGCGCGCGTCTTCTCCGCGTCGTACTTCTTGTCCTCGACCTCGATCGAAACGAAGAACTTGTCGTGTGAGAAGGCTTCGAAGCGGTCCGAGCCGAAAACGGGGTGGTGGTGCTTGGGCAGCTCGTTCAAGCCGAACATGCCGAACACCGCGCCGAACGACGCCAAGAGCACCGTCAGCTCGAACATGATCGGCACCATCGACGGGATGGCATCCGGCGGCTTGCCGGCGATCACGAGCGGGTAGTCGTAGCCGTTCATCCACTGCATCATGGTGACGGCCGCGGTCACGCCGGTGAGCCCGCACAGGAGCACGATCCAGCCGAGACGCGAGTCGGTCAGGCCCATCGCCGCATCCATCCCGTGCACGGGATACGGGGTATGAACGTCCCACTTCTCGAAGCCCGCGTCGCGGACCTTCTCGGCGGCGTGGATGATCGAATCCGGCGAGTCGAACTCTGCCAGCAGCACGACGGGACGCTTTTGTTTGTTGTCGTCGGTCATGTCGCCCTCCTCATTCCGCCGGGGCGGGCTCTGCGTGCGCTGCGTGCGCCGCGTCTGCGTGATCGTCTGCGTGAGCGTGATGGCTGGGCTGGGCGCCCGGGAGCGCCGCCTTGACCTCGAACATCGCGATCATCGGCATCCACCGGATGAACAGCGAGAACAGCGTGAAGAACAGACCGAACGAGCCAACATAGCAGCCCACGTCGACGATGGTCGGGCTGAACATACCCCACGCCGACGGCAGGTAGTCGCGGTGCAGCGACGTCACGATGATGACGAAGCGCTCGAACCACATGCCGATGTTGATCAGGATCGAGACCGCGAACATCACGGGGATGCTGGTGCGGAACTTCTTGAACCAGAACACCTGCGGAACGAGCACGTTGCACGTGACCATCGTCCAGTACGCCCACCAGTACGGGCCGGTGGCGCGGTTGATGAACACGTAGCGCTCGTAGGCGTTGCCCGAGTACCAGGCGATGAAGAACTCCATCGAGTACGCGTAACCGACTAGCGAGCCGGTCACGAGCATGATCTTGTTCATCAGCTCGAGGTGCTTCATGGTCATCAGGTCCTTCAGATTGAAGACCTGGCGCGAGATGATCATCAACGTCGAGACCATCGCGAAGCCCGAGAACACGGCGCCTGCGACGAAGTACGGCGGGAAGATCGTGGTGTGCCAACCCGGCATGACCGAGGTCGCGAAGTCGAAGCTAACGACCGAGTGCACCGAGAGCACGAGCGGGGTCGAGAGCGCGGCGAGAATCAAGTACGCGCGCTCGTAGTTGCGCCAGTGGCGGTTACTGCCGCGCCAGCCGAGCGCGAACGCGCCGTAGACCTTCTTGCGCAAGAGCGACTTCGAGCGATCGCGCAGCGTGGCGAAGTCAGGCAAGAGGCCGACGTACCAGAACAGAAGCGACACCGTGAAGTACGTGCTGACCGCGAAGACGTCCCAGAGCAGCGGGCTCTTGAAGTTCGGCCACATCGCCATCTGGTTGGGCAGCGGCAGCGCCCAGTACAGCACCCAAACACGACCGACGTGGATGGTCGGATACAGCAAGGCGCACATGACGGCGAAGATGGTCATCGCCTCTGCGAAGCGGTTGACTGAGGTTCGCCACTTCTGCCGGAACAGAAACAGAACGGCCGAGATCAGCGTGCCGGCGTGACCGATACCGATCCACCAAACGAAGTTCGTGATGTCCCATGCCCAGGCGACGGGACTGTCGTTGCCCCACGAACCGATACCGTTCCAGAACAAGTATCCAACGCTGACGCCCAGAATGCCCAGACCGAGCAGCGCGGTGCCGAATATGATCCACCAGCCGATCGGCGCAGCCTGCTCCGTGACACCGCTGACGGCGTCCGAGATGTACGCCGCCGTGACGTGCGCAGGAACGAGCGGCGTCTCGCCGATTTCCGCGATCGGTTTATCCGCACTCATGACTTCATCTCCGGGTTCGGATTGCGAACTTTGCCCAGGAACCGCGTGCGCGGGCGCGTACCGATGTCCGCTAGCAACGCGTAGTTACGATCGCGCTTGTACCAACGAGCGACTTCGCTGCTGGCGTCGTTCAAATCGCCGAACGCGATCGCGTGGGCGGGACAGGCCTGCTGGCACGCGGACTTCAGGTCGCCTTCTTTGATCTCGCGACGGCCCTGCTGCTTCGCCACGATCTTCGCACCCTGGATGCGCTGCACGCAGTAGCTGCACTTTTCGATCACGCCGCGAAACCGGACGGTGACGTTCGGGTTGAACTGCATCTGCTTCGTCTCGGGGATGTCGAGATTGAAGTTCAAGAAGTTGAAGCGGCGCACTTTGTACGGACAGTTGTTCATGCAGTAGCGCGTGCCGATGCAGCGGTTGTACGCGATGTCGTTCAAGCCCTCGGGGCTGTGCGACGTCGCCGCGACCGGGCACACGTTCTCGCACGGCGCGTTCTCGCAGTGCTGGCAGCCAAGCGGCTGGAACGCCACCTCCGGCTCGTCTTCGTTCTCGCCGACGTAGTAGCGGTCGATGCGGAACCAGTGCATCTCGCGGCCGCGAGCGACTTGCTCCTTGCCGACGACCGGCACGTTGTTCTCCGACTGACACGCGATCACGCACGTGTTGCAGCCGGTGCACGTGTTGAGGTCGACCACCATGCCCCACTGCTGGCCCTTGGTATAGTCCTGACCGATCCAGAGCGGACCGCCTTCGGGATCCGGCGACTTGTACTCGGCGAAGTTCGGCCTCGCTTTGTACTGCGCGAGCGTCGCGTCGAGCGCGAGGGGGCGGTTTTCTTTCTCGACGCGCGTGTCGCGCATCTGATCGTGATCCTGCGTCTGCGAGATCTTGTACTTCTTGTCGAGCTTGCTCAGCGACACACCGGCCGTGAAGCCCGGCGCCGTGCTGGAGCGCAGCGGGTACACGTCGAAGCCGCAGCCGTTGCCGTTCTTGCCGGCACGCTTACGACCCCAGCCGAGCGAGAGCGACACGGTGTTGTTGGCGATGCCGGGCTGCGGCCAGGCCGCGATGTCGATCGACGCATCGCCACGCGTCAGGCGAATCATGTCGCCCGCCTTGAGGCCGAGCTCGCGCGCGGTCGTCGGCGCGATCATCGCCACGTTGTCCCACGTGATGCGCGTGATCGGATCCGGCAGCTCGAGCAGCCAGTTGTTGTTGGCGTGCCGGCCGTCGAACAGCTTGTTGTCAGGCGCGAACACGACCTCGAGGTTGCCCTTGCCGAGCGCAGGCGCATCGCCCGCCTTCTGCAGGGCTTGCGCTACCGCACGGTCATCGACCGAGAGCGCGCCGAGCACCGTCGCGAACGTCGTGTCGGCCACACCGCGGTGGAGCAACGTACGCCACGCGATCTCGCCTTTGATGCCGTGCTCTTCGGCGGTCGCACTCACGACCTCGTGACCGCGCCAGGCCGGCTCGCTCGCGAGCTGACCGAGCAGCTCGAGCTCGCTGCGTCCGCCCCAGAGCGGTGCGAGCAGCGGCTGCTGAACCGCGTAGTGTCCGAACGCCGTCTGCTGATCGCCCCAGGTCTCGAGCTCGTGCGCGAGCGGCACGACCCACGAACATGCGTCCGCCGTCTCGTCCGGGTACGTGGAACACGCAATGCTCGTCGGCACCTTGCTGAGCGCGGCACCGAACTTCAGATCGGCCGGCGCGTCGAGCACCGGGTTGCCACCGAGGATCACGAGCGTGTCGACCTTACCGGCCGCCATGTCGTCACTGAGCGCGCGCACGTCGGCGAAGTTGTCGCCGTCATCTGCATCGAGCGGCTCGACGTACGTGACCGTGCGGCCCGACGCGCCTAGCGCGCGATTGAGCAAGCTCACCAGGGCGTGCAGCTCGGGCGGCTGGCGTGAGCCCGCGACGATCAACACCGCGCCGCGGCTCGATACGAGATCCTTCGCGACGGCCTTGATCCACGTGTCCGGAATGCCCTCGCTCGACGCACCGCGCACGGCACCGACGGCATTGCCAAGCTCGATGCCCTGTGTCGCGAGCTCTGCAGCCAGCGCGCGCGTGTAACGCACGACGTCCTGCGCCGCGACGCGCAGACGGTGATCGGCGTTGCTGCCCGTCACCGAGAGCGCCGGCTCCACCACGTACAGACGATTCATGTCGCCCGCGGCGGAGTCCAGGTTGCGCGCCTGCGCAAACTGACGCGACGCGAGCACGCTGCCGGCTTCCGTCATCAGGAAGTCCGAGTCGAGCGAGAGCACCACGCGCGCAGCCGTGAAGTCGTTGACAGTTGCAACGCTGCGACCGAACGCGATCTTCGCGCCGAGGCGCGCGTTGCTCTGGTTCACGGGCGCGTACGTGTGCACACGTGCCTGCGGCAGCTTCGCCAACAGCGCCTTGCGCATACGCAGAAAGCTCGGCGAATTGCTCGGCTGCGCGAGCACGCGCAGGCCCGCGCCCTGCTTCTTCGACAGCTCCCCGAGCTTGCCGGTCAAGAACGCGTCGAAGTCCGCGAACGTCGAGCTCACCTTGCTCGCGAGCGGCTTCTGCACGCGCTCCGGATCGTACAGGTCCAAGATCGACGCCTGCGCGATCAGATCGGTGCTGCCCAAGCTCGCCGGATGGTCCGGGTTGCCTTCGATCTTGGTCGGGCGACCTTCGTGCGCCGTCACGACCAGGCCGAGCGCAGCGCCATTGCGGTTCATGACCGTGGCGTAGTGCAGCGGCACGCCGGGGTTCACGTACTCCGGCATGTCGGTGTACGGCATGATATTTTCGACCGGCCGACGGATGCAGCCCTCGACGCCGGCGAGCGCCGTCATCGCGCCGCTCAACGTGAGGAAGTTGCGACGACGAAGCTTGAAAAGCTCATCGCCCGCGATCGTCTGCTTCACGACATCGGAGCCGGAGTTGTCTTCGGCGCCGTACGACGGATCCTGCTTCTGCTCCAAGCTGCGCCAGAACACGCGCTTGCTCGTGGAGAGAGCCGAAGGCTGCTCTCCACCCTTGTCAAACTTCTCTTCGCCTGAAGTACTCATCGGTGGCACCCCGAACAATGTTGCGGTCCACGCAGATCCGCTTGCGCGAACTTCTCGGCCTCTTCAGGCGAGGCCTTCCAGGTCATGTTGGTGATCTGATCCTTGGGGCGCAGGTTCGGCCCAGGATTGCGGTGGCATTCCAAGCACCACGCCATGTTGAGCGGCTGGTCCTGACGAACGACTTCCATCGTGTCGATCCGGCCGTGGCACGAGACGCAACCGACACCCGCGGCGAGATGCACGCTGTGATCGAAGTAGACGTAGTCGGGCAAGCGGTGCACGCGCACCCACTCCATCGGCTTGCCACTCGACCAGCTGGCGCGCAGCGCGGCGAGCTTCGGCGAGTCGCTCTTCACGATCGCGTGGCAGCCCATACACGCCTGCGTCGGCGGAATCATCGCTTCTTGCGAGCGCTCGATATTCGCGTGGCAGTAGCGACAATCGATGCCGAGATCTCCGGCATGCAACTTGTGGCTGTAGTGAACCGGCTGCTCCGGCGCGTACCCCACCTGGAGATTCCGAGGCGAGAGATAGTACCAGATACCGAAGGTCACAGCGCCGCCTAGGACCGCGATGCCGGCAGCAGCTGCCAGCGGCAGGTAGTTGAGAGAACGCGGAAATATCTGCATTAGCGTGCTCGTTCTCGGCGAATTGGTAGATCAGAAGAAGATGAGAGAGGGCGCGCGCCGAATCGCGCGCACTTATACGGGATGTGACTGCAGGTGCTCAAGCGCGAACGGTAGTGATCGCCGCGCCAATTCACGCCGATCCGACGATTCTCGAGCTCGTCATGAGCTCCTGCGAAAGACAAAGGCCGTTTCGCGAGACGCTCCCGCGAAAAGCCGGAAGCTGTTTCGCGAGAACCGCCCGCGAAAAAGCTGGAGGCCGTTTCGAGGCGCGTAGGGTCAGCCAAGCTCTGCTGTCAAACGAAAGTCGAGCGGCACGAGCTGCGAACGGAGGCAGTAACGAGGCGCTTTAAAAGCGAAACCACGGGTGAGGTCAAGCACGGACGAGAAGGTTGAGCGCTTCCGCTTCAGAATGGCGGCAACGCTGGATTATTCCGTTATTGCCGCCAACGTTCTCCTTGACGATGCGCCCGCCACGGTGCTAGCCCTCCCGAACTTTTTGCGCGACCGTTTCGCGCGTAGTTAGCCCGAGCAGTGGCCCGCCGAGCGGCTCCGCGTTCGGCGCAAACGTCTCAAAACCACGGTGAAGCCCGATGTCCGCCCCCAAGAAAGTCCTCGTTTCCGACAAACTCAGCGACGCTGGCCTGCAGATCCTCAAGTCCGCAGCCGGCATCGTCGTCGACTACAAGCCCGGCCTTTCCGAGGACGATCTCGCTGCGGCGATCGGTGAGTACGACGGCCTGGTGATCCGCAGCGGCTCCAAGGTCACCGCGAAGGTGATCGCCAAGGCCGAGAACCTGCGCGTGATCGGTCGCGCCGGCATCGGTGTCGACAACGTGGATGTGCCCGTGGCGAGCCGCAAAGGCATCGTCGTGATGAACACGCCGACCGGCAACGCGGTGACCACCGCCGAGCACGCGCTCTCGCTGCTCATGTCGCTCGCGCGCAAGATCCCACAGGCCACCGCCTCGATGCGTGGCGGCAAGTGGGAGAAGACCAAGTTCGAAGGCAAAGAGATCGCCGGCAAGACGCTGGGTGTGATCGGCATGGGCAACATCGGTCGCATCGTCGCCGATCGCGCACAGGGCCTGAAGTTGAAGGTCATTGCGTTCGATCCGGTCTTGAACGCGGAGAAGGCCGCGAGCCTCGGTATCGAGCTCGTGTCAGTTGACGCGCTACTCACGCGCTCCGACTTCATCACGATCCACGCGCCGCTCACGCCCGAGACCAAGAACCTGTTCTGCACCGCGAACTTCGCGAAGATGAAGAAGGGTGCGCTGCTCGTGAACGCCGCGCGCGGCGGGATCGTGAACGAGCAGGATCTCGAAGTGGCGCTCAAGGAAGGCAAGATCGCCGGCGCCGCGCTCGACGTGTTCGACAAAGAGCCGTGCGATCCGGAGCACCCGCTGCTCAAGCTCGAGAACGTGATCTGCACGCCGCATCTCGGCGCGTCGACGGCTGAAGCGCAGGAGCGCGTTGCCCTCGAGATCGCGGAGCAGGTCGTTGCGTACCTGACCTCGGGCGAAGTGAAGAACGCTGTGAACGTTCCGTCGCTGCCCGGCGATGCGGCGGAGAAGATCGCGCCGTACCTGGATCTCGCGCGCAAGCTCGGCAAGCTGCTCGGTCAGCTCGGCTCGGTGGACGTGCGCGAGCTGCGCATCACGTGCACGGGTGACGCAGGCACCTACGGCGTGCGTCCAGTCGCGAACGCCGCGCTCGCGGGCTACCTCGAGCGCTTCCTCGAAGAGCCGGTGAACGCGGTCAGCGCGCCGTACGAAGCCAAAGAGCGCGGCATCTCGGTGATCGAAGTGCGCGCAGAAGCGCCCTCGCGCCGCTACACCTCGACCGTGCGCGTGACGGTATCGGGCGAAGGCGGCCTGCACACGGCGACCGGTACGCTCGGCGCGTCGGGCGGGGCGGTGCTCGTCGGACTCGACGGCTACGAGCTCGACGCCACGCTCGAAGGCAACGTGCTCGTCATGAACAACGAAGATCGGCCGGGCGTGATTGGCGCCGTCGGCACCATCCTCGGCAAAAAGCAGATCAACGTGTCGCGCATGCAGGTCGGTTTGCACGAGGGTCAGGCGTTCGCGCTCTGGAACGTCGATGCGGCGATCCCCGAAGAAACACTGAAAGAGCTGCGTGCGCTGCCGAACGTGCGCTCCGTGCTCCCTGTGAAACTGTGAAAGCACGAGCCGCAGCGGCCGCAGCTTCGGAGGCGGACGCAGCGTGGAATGCCCTGGGAGCCATCTCGGGGCACGGATCGCTGCGCACGCCGAAGGGCATGGGTGACTTGCTTCCACCGGAAGCCAACACTCGGCGCGCGCTCACGCGCGTGGTGCTGCGCACGTTCGAACTCGCGGGCTACGACTTGATCACGACGCCACTGTTCGAGCACGCGGAGGTCGTGGAGCGCGGCGTCGATGCGCTCGATCGCCGCGACCTCTTGCGTTTCGTGGAGCCGGAGAGCGGTGAAGTCGCCGTGCTCCGGCCCGACATCACGCCGCAGATCGCGCGCGTGATCGCGACGCGCATGGCGAAGCATCCGGCACCGTGGCGGCTCTGCTACGAAGGCCGGGTGATTCGTCGGCGCCGAGGCCGCGCACGCAGTCATCAACAGATCACGCAGGCGGGACTCGAGTGCGTCGGCATTGCCTCGCCCGAAGCCGATACCGAGATCGTGTATCTCGCACACCGGGCCTGCGAAGATGCGGGATTGCGTTCTTTTCGCATCGAGCTGAGCCACGTGACGATCGCGCAGTCGGTGCTCGACACGCTGCCGGACGCCGTGCGTGCACCGCTCTCGGAGGCACTCGCCCGAAAAGATGGCGCAGCGCTCGCGCTCTTGGCGCGCAGTGCAGGTCTGCACGCGGACGTGGCGCGCAACCTGCTGGCGCTGGTCGAGCACTACGGCGAGCTCGACGTGCTCGCGTCGGCGGAGAAGAACCTCACCTGGCCGGCAGCGCGCACGGCGCTGCGCGAGCTGCGCGCGATCGTCGAGCGTCTGCAAGCGCTGGGCATCGGCGAGCGACTCGGGATCGACCTCAGCGACGCACGCGGATCAAGCTACTACACGGGCATGAGCTTCAGCATTCTGGCTGCGGGTCCGGGCGAATCGCTCGGCGGCGGCGGTCGCTACGATCGCTTGCTCTCCCGCTTCGGCAAGGACGAGCCTGCCACCGGCTTCGCGTTCGATCTCGAGAACCTGATGTGGGCGCTGCGGCACGAAGGCGCACCGGCGCTCGAGCCTGCTGCGCTGCGCGTGACGCTTTCTGGCGGGAGCGAGAGCGAGCGACACGTGCTGGCGAGGACGTTGCGCGCGCGAAACGTGGTGGTGGCCACCCTGCCCGGCAACGACGACCTGCAGTCGTGCCTCGCGTTCGCGCGCGCCTGGGGTTACGATGGAAGCCTCGTGCTGACCCGCTCAGGAACGCGTTTCGTTCGAGCGCGCGACGCAGCCGAGAAGACGATCGAAGATTTATCCGTGGCGCAGCCAGGAGCTCTACGTGTGGGTCGTGCGTGTGAAGCGATTGTGGCGCTGCTCGAATGGGCGCAGACCAGTGACGTGAAGAAGGGTTAGCGAGTTATGGGAGCCATCGTGGTCGTAGGCGCCCAGTGGGGCGACGAAGGCAAAGGCAAGATCGTCGACATCTATTCGCAGCAAGCGGACGTCATCGTGCGTTACGCGGGCGGAGCGAATGCGGGTCACACGCTAGTCGTGGATGGCCAGAAGATCGTCTTCCATTTGATTCCTTCCGGCGCGCTCAATCCGCGCACGCAGTGCGTGCTCGGTCAGGGCACGGTGATCGATCCCGCCGTGTTCGTCGCCGAGCTGGCGGAGCTGAAGAAGCGCAACCTGTTTCAGCCCGAGCGCTTCCACATCTCGAACCGCGCGCACGTCGTTCTGCCACAGCACATGTTGGTCGATTCCCTGCGCGATGGGCGCAAGGGCTCGCTCGGCACGACCAAGCGCGGCATCGGCCCGGCGTACGAAGATAAAGCGGCGCGACGCGGCGTGCGCATGGGTGACTTGCTCTCGCGCGAGAAGCTCGAAGCGAAGATCCACGCGAACCTCGATGAATGGCGCCCGGTGATCGACAGCATGGGCGGCACGGCGCCCGACCCGACCGAGATCATCGAACGCTACCTCGAGCTCGGTCGCGAGCTTGCGCCGTTGATCGGCGAAGCGGCCAGCATCGTGCAGAACGCGATCGTCAGTGGCCAGCGCGTGCTGCTCGAAGGCGCGCAGGGCGCGATGCTCGACGTCGACAGCGGCACCTACCCGTTCGTCACGAGCTCAGCCACCGTCGCCGGAGGCGCGTCTACGGGCACCGGCATCGGGCCGACTGCAATTTCCGCCGTCGTGGGCATCACCAAGGCGTACACGACGCGCGTCGGCGCAGGCCCTTTCCCCACCGAGATGCTCGGGGAAGAAGGCGAAGCCTTGCGCGAAGCCGGTGGCGAGTTCGGCGCCACCACGGGCCGCCCGCGTCGCTGCGGCTGGCTCGACATTCCTGCGTTGCGCCACGCCACGCGCATCAACGGCCTCTCCGGTCTGGCGATCATGAAGGTCGACGTGCTGACCGGCATGGAAGAGATCCGCGTCTGCGTCGCCTACGAGAAGAACGGCAAACGCATCGACGAGGTCCCGTACGACGACCTCGAAGAAGTCACGCCGATCTACGAGAGCTTCCCGGGTTGGAAAGAGCCCGTCGCCGGCTGCCGCGCGCTGCACGAGCTGCCGAAGAACGCGCTGCGCTACGTCTGCGCGATCGAAGACATGGTCGGCTGCAAGGCTTGGCTAGTGAGCGTAGGCGCCGACCGCGAGCACACGATCGTCGTCCAGAATCCCTGGACGGGACGCTGATCGCGCAGCACGGGTTCAGCCGAGAGCGATCATATCGATCTCGACGCGCGAGCCGCGCGGCAGGGCGAGTACCGCGACGGTGGCGCGCGCGGGTTTGATGTCGCCGGGGAAGTACTCGCCGAAGACGGCGTTCACGGCCGGGAAGTCGGCCATGTCGACCAGGTAGATGGTCGCCTTCATGACTTGATCGAAGCTGCTGTTGGCGGCTGCGAGCACGGCGCCGAGGTTGTCCATCACGCGCCGCGCTTGGGCAGCCACGTCGCCGGCGATGATCTCGCCGGTCTTGGGATCGAGCGGGATCTGCCCCGACAGAAACACCCAGCCGTTCGCCCGCACGGCTTGCGAATACGCACCCACTGCTTTGGGCGCGTTCGGACTCACGATCACTTCCTTCGGCATGGTTCCCTCCTTCGGGCTCGACTAAACTTCGCGCCATGAAGCTTGCCACGTGGAACGTGAACTCCGTCAAGGCCCGTAAGGAACGCGTGATCGCCTGGCTCGCGAAACATCAGCCAGACGTGCTCTGCTTGCAGGAGCTCAAGGCCGAAGACAGCGCGTTTCCCATGGACGAGGTGAAGAGCGCCGGGTACCACGCCGCGCTGCACGGCCAGCGCACGTACAACGGCGTTGCCATCCTCAGTCGCGAAGAGCCCAGCGACGTGCGCCGTGGCTTCGCTGACGACGGCGACGACACGCAGGCTCGCTTGATCTCGGCGGCCTTCGGCTCGCTGCGCGTGATCAGCGTGTACGTGCCCAACGGACAAGAAGTCGGCAGCGACAAGTGGCAGTACAAGCTGGAGTGGTTGAAGCGCCTGCAGGCGTACCTCGTGAAGCACCACACGCCGAGCGAGTCGCTCGTGCTGTGCGGCGACCTGAACATCGCCCCGGACGACCTCGACGTCGCGCGACCCGAGGAATGGAAAGACAGCGTGCTCTGCGCAGCACCGGCACGCGCCGCATTTCAAGGCCTGATCGCGTGGGGCCTCACGGATGTGTTCCGTGCGAAGCACCCCGAAGGTGGCGTGTTCTCCTGGTGGGACTACCGCATGCTGGGCTTCCCAAAGAACAACGGCCTGCGCATCGATCACCTGCTCGTAACTGCATCGGTAGCGAGTAGGTGCACCGACGCGCGCGTCGATCGCGATGAACGCAAAGGCAAGCTGCCTTCGGATCACGCACCGGTAGTCATCACGCTCGCGTGAGCTCAGCGGCCTTCGAATTTCGCGGCGCGCTTGGCGAGAAACGCGCCCATGCCTTCGCGTTGCTCGGGCGCCTCGAAGCAGCGCGAGAAGGCCTCGGCTTCCTTGGCAATCGCCGAGGTCAGCGGCAAGTCGGCGCCCGCATTCATGACTTGCTTAGCAGCTGCAACGGCACGTGGCCCAGCCGCCAAGATCGCCTTCGCGGCCTCGAGCGTCTTGGCCATCAGCTCCGCGTGCGGATGCACCGCATTCACCAGGCCGACGCGCAGCGCCTCCTCGGGACCGAGCATCTTGCCCGTGTAGATCAGCTCGCGCGCGAGCCCGAGGCCCACGCGACGCGACAGGCGCTGCGTTCCGCCGAAACCTGGCAAGATACCGAGCTTCACTTCCGGCTGCCCGAACTTGGCGTGCGAGCTGGCGTAGATGAAGTCGCAGGCCAGGGCGAGCTCGCAGCCGCCGCCCAGCGCAAAGCCGTTCACGGCCGCGATCACGGGTACCGGAAGACCTTCGAGCAATGCAAACGTGGACTGCCCGAGCTCGGCGAACGCGAGCGCGTCTTCGCGCGACATGCTGCTCATGGCGGCGATGTCGGCACCGGCCACGAACGCCTTGTCGCCGGCTCCCGTGACGATCACGCAGCCGAGGTTCGCGCGCTTGCGTAGCGCGCCGATGGCGTCACGCAGGCCGAGCAGCGTCTCGCGGTTGAGCGCATTGAGCGCATCCGGCCGATTGACCGTGACGGTGGCGATCGGACCGTCGTGCGTTACCAGGATCGGAGCAGAGTCTGTCATGTGCTCATGCAGCCTCTTGCGCGCAGGCGCAGAAAGCGTGGTGGGCGATGCTGGAATTGAACCAGCGACTTCCTCCGTGTGAAGAAGGCACTCTACCTCTGAGTTAATCGCCCGAACCGCACAGGGCTGCGGCTACGGAAACAACGGGGCGTTTGTAGCAGCGCGCTAACGGGACCGCAACAACGCGATCACGTTACGCCTGCTTCTTGGTCAATTAGAAGACTCACTTAGAAGCTTCGCCCAGCTTCGCACGCAGCAAGTCGCCGAACGTGCCGAAGCCCTGCTTCGCCGCTTCCTTGCGGTAGTTCTTCACGGCCTGACGCTCTTCGTCGACCTGCATCGCCTTGATCGAGCACTTCAACGAGCCGTCGCGGTCGATGCCGATGATCTTGGCTTCGATCTCCGAGCCGGGCGGGAACTTCTTGCGCAAGTCCGTGCCCCGATCGGTGCCGGTCTCGCTGTTCGGAATGAACGCGCGACCCCGCTTGCCGATGGTGCCGGCAACGCGCCCGAACACGCAGCGTGGCTCGATCTTCTCGATCTTGATCTTGACGTTGTTGCCCTGACGCAGGTTCTGGGCAGCCGCGTCGTCGCGTGGCAAGAGCTTGCCGGCTTCGAAGTCTGCGACCTCGCCGGACGAGAGCTTCGACAGCGAGATGCGACGCGCGCGACGATCGACGCGATCGATCGCGACGTAGATCTCGTCGCCTTCGCGCACGGCCTGATTGGCGTGCTTGAGATCACGACCGAGCTCCGTGATGTGCAGGAGTCCTTCGATCGAGCCGACGAGCTCGATGAACGCGCCGAACTCGGTCGCACGCGAGACTTTGCCCTTCAGGATCGTGCCCTCGGCGAGCTCGGCAGCGTGCTCGTCCCACGGATCCGTGAGCAGCGCCTTCACCGACAAGCTGACGCGCGTCACGCGATCACGCCGACCGGAATCCTTTTCCTTGCTCGGCTCGCCGCCGACACGCAACACCACGACGTCGATCTCGTCGCCCGGTTGCGCGACGCTGGCCGGCTTCACGCCGAACGCATACGAGAGCTCGCTCTGGTGGACGAGGCCTTCGACGCCGCCGCCGATGTCGACGAACAGACCGAACTCGCGCGCCGCGGTGACCTTGCCCTTGAAGCGCTGGCCCGGCGTGATCGAGCGCAGGAACTCTTTGTTCTTGCGACGCTGCAGACGCTCCAGAATCGAGCGACGGCTGACGATGATGTCCTTGCTACCGGCCTTCGAGGCGGGCAGCAGGAACTCGAGCTTCTTGCCGACGTACTCGAGCGGATCCTGGATGTCGTCGAGCGACATTGCGCTGGCCGGACAGAACGCCCGCAGGCCATCGACGAGCACGTCGAAGCCACCGCGGTTGTAGCCATACACGATGCCTTCGACGCGCGCGTGCTCGGCGCGACGCTGCTCGAGTACCGCGCGCGTCGCCGGAACATCGACGATGCGGTTGATCAACGCGATGTGTCCGCTCTCGGCCACCGCGCCGACACGACCTTTGAAGACCTGGCCTAGCTTCGGTGCCTCGGGCTTCTCGCGCGCCGGGGCAATCGGCGCCGCGTCGTCCGCGTCGTCGCCTTCGTGATCATGGTCGTGCTCATGATCCGATGGAGCGGTCCCATCGACCAGAGTCGTGGCCGTATCGTTCGCCAGAGCAGCGGCGTCGTCGTGCGCATATTCGGGCGCGGCCACCGCGGTGTGCGCGACGTCCATTGCAGGAGCGCTCGCGACTTCTGTCGCAACCGGGGCAACTTCCGGCGCTGACGTGCTCTGCGTTGCGTCGGCGACGGACGGTGCAGGAGTCTCGACCTGCGTCGGCGCCGCGACGGGCTCCGGCAGCGGGGCAATCTCCCGAGGCTCGTACTCGTCGACGACGGCAATCGCCTTGCCGAACAAGTCGACGACGATCACGCCGTGCTCGACGCGCAGCACGCGACCCGCCACCACTTCGCCCGGCGCGAACGCATGCCGCTTGGCGGCCTGCGCACCCGTGAACATGTGCGCGAACGGCGCGTGAGACTCTTTCTTTCGCGAGCCTTCGTGACGCGCGTCGTGACGGCCTTCGTGACGGGCAGCCTCGCCACCTTCGGCTGGCGTAGAGCCGTCCGCGGCGGTCGCGCCATCGACGTTCTTGCGCTTCTTGCGACGACGGCGCTTGCGCTTGCCGGTGCCCGGTGCACCTGCCGTCCCTTCGGGAGCGTCGACGCCACCGGCGGAGGTGGTCTCGTCGTCACCGCCCTCGCCGTCAGCTGCGTCGTCTTCGCCGGCCTCCGCGGTGTCACCGCCGCTGACGGCGGCAGGCGCATCGGCGCTGCTCGCGACAGCAGGCGGCGCGCCCGCATCCATGCCTGCAGGATTGCTTGCCGAGCTTGCAGCCGGCTGCTCTGTCGATTCGGACTCGGTACGTTCGGAAGTGTCTGACATGACTGCGCGCGGGGCCGGGTGCCTAAAAGAGTGCGGCAGCCTAGGGCCGCAGGCGCTTCGGGTCAAGCAGCGAGCGAGCCGCCCCTAACCTTGCGCTCACGCGTACGAAATGGGCACGGCGCGCCGGAGACATGACGTCCGGCGCGCCGTGCGCTCGTTGCCTGGAATGAGTCGGAGGACTCAGAGCGAGAACGGAAACGAAATCTTGAGGTTTGGCGATGAGAAGCGCGGGAACGAAGCCTTGCGCAGCGCGCGCGCCATGCACGAGCCCTGCGGGGTACCCGCAAATACGCCATCCACGGTCGCGTACGTCACACGACCGGCTCCCGAAATCGTGACACCCGTCGTGAGTAAGCCGTGGCCACCGTCGGCGCACGTCACGAGGTCGTCACGAACCTTTTCGAAGCTCGCCATGATCTGCTCGCGCGTCGGCGTCTCGGGCAGCGCTTCCTCCTCCGGCGCAGGCGCGCTCGTATCAGCTGCGGGAGACGGCTCGGCTGCGCTCGGGGCTTCCTCGGCTGCCGTGGGTTCGTCGTGAGCGGCGGTCTTCGGTTCCGTCTTCGCTTCGGTCTTCGCGCTCGCGCTCCCAGTCGCCGTCGTCCGAGGCTTGGTCGGTGCCGCGATCGGTGCAACGGGCTGCGCTACTGCTGCAACGGGTTCCGCCACTGGGGCAACCACGGCCACAGCCGGGGCCTCGACAGCAGTCACCGCAGCAGGGACGATCGGCGCGTGTGAGGCCGGCTTGGTCACCACGTGCGGAGTCGGAAGCGACGCTTCGGTCCGCGGCGCGTCGAGTTGATGAATCGTAGTCGCGTACCCGAGCGCGGCGAGCATCGCGACACCCACCGTGCCCAGGACAGCCTTGGCAACCGGGAACGGCTTCTTCGGTGGCGCCACCAGCGACGAGCGCGCGAACGGGTTGTCGAGATGAAAGCTGAGGTCGTCGACGCGCGGCTCGGCACGCTCGGAGATGGACAAGCCCCGGTAGAGCGGGTGCAGCGCATCGAGCTCAGGCGTACTGGCGGGGGCGGGAGCAGGAACGCTGGCGACCGGGGCCACGGCGCGCGCGCTCTTGCTCAGCGCGAACGCCGGAACCGGTGGCGGCAAGCTGACACGGGGCGCGACGATCTGAAGCGCTTCGACAGCCAAGGGCTCGACCTCCCGCGGCTCGATCTCAGCCAACGCGGCGACGCTGGGCGCACCGTCCTCGGCGGGGGGAATCATCGTGCCGCTGGCGCGAGTCGGATCGATCAGAAAACGCCCACTCCCCTCTTCGCGCTCGGTCCCCAGCGCTGGCCCTTCGGTCGTTGGCTGGGGTTCTCGCGCTGGCTCGGTCATGGGTAGTTCCTCCGTCGGGTTGTCAGGCGGTTCAGTCATATACGGGACGGGTGCCCGACGCCCCTGGTCTAGGACGTAAAGCATGAGCTGTGCCAGCACGCGAAGTCCGGAAGATTCGAAACAGCTGGTCCAGGCCGCCTCATGTGGGGCCAGGTGGGTAGATCCCGATGTGCGAAAACATGCTCAATCTGAGCACCGGCCGATGCGCAGCTCGCACGCGCGCAGCTCGCCCCAATCAAAGTTCTACATTCCATCGCCAAGCTCATGATTCAACTTGTCTTCCGCCGCTGGTCGCGCAAGCCCGTTCACGATTGTTTTTGACCGTGCCGGGCCCTGCCCCGTATGGTCCACGGGTGTCTGCCGACGATCGCCGCCACGAGGTCCGTGCTCCGATCGAGCTCAAGGTCGAGTACAAGCGGCTCAACTCGTTCTTCGCCGATTACACGAAGAACATCAGCCGCGGCGGGACCTTCATCCATACCGACCGTCCGCTGGACATCGGCACCGACTTTCTGTTCAAGCTGGGTATCCCGACCTTGCCCGAGCCGCTGGTGCTCACGGGTAAGGTGCAGTGGATCATCACGCTCGAACAGGCGACACCTGACCAGGAACCCGGCATGGGCATCGGCTTCGTGTTCGGGTCGGAGGCTGAGCGGCAGCGAGTCGAGGGGGCCGTCGAGCGGCTCATGATCGAGAACCTCGGACCGGTTCTGTACAAGAAGCTGATGGGCGCGCGTACGCGTTGAGTGCGGCCGGCATTCCGCCGCGGTCGTTGACTGCGAAAGGCGTCCCGCCGCGGTCGTTGACTGCGAAAGGCGTCCCGCCGCGGTCGTTGATTGCGGGCGGCGTCCCGCCGCCCTAGGTTACCTGCGCGATGCAGCAGCCCGTACCCGTAGTCGACCCGTCGTTGGACCTCGAAGCCGAGATCGTCCGGCTCAAGCGCGAACGCAACGCCATCATCCTGGCGCACTACTACCAGGAGAGCGAGATCCAGGACGTGGCCGACGTGATCGGCGACTCACTGCAGCTCGCGCAGGCGGCTCGCAAGACCAACGCGGACGTGATCGCGTTCTGCGGTGTCCACTTCATGGCGGAGACCGCGAAGATTCTGAACCCGACCAAGGTTGTCGTGCTCCCCGATATGGACGCCGGCTGCTCGCTCGCGGACAGCGCGCCGATCGACCGGTTTCGAGCCTGGCAGGCGCGCCATCCCGGCTCGGTCACGATCAGCTACATCAACTGCTCGGCCGAGGTGAAGGCGGCGAGCGACCTGATCTGCACCTCCTCGAACGCCGAGAAGATCGTGCGCTCGGTGCCGGCAGACAAGAAGATCCTGTTCGCTCCCGACCGCAACCTCGGACGCTACTTGGTCCAGAAGACGGGTCGCGACATGGTGCTTTGGCAGGGCGTGTGCATCGTGCACGAGACCTTCAGCGAGAAGAAGCTGATCGCGCTGCGCGAGCGGCACCCCGACGCGGCGCTCATTGCGCACCCGGAGTGCGAGCCAGGCCTCTTGGAGATGGCGGAATTCATCGGTTCGACCAGCGCCCTGCTCAATTACGCCGTGGATAGCCCGAAGCAGACCTTCATCGTGGCAACCGAGGCCGGCATCCTCCATCAGATGCAGAAGCGCGCGCCGCACAAGAGTTTCATCGCTGCGCCGCCCGAGAGCAGCTGTGCGTGCAACGAGTGCCCGTACATGCGGCTCAACACGATGGAGAAGCTGTATCTCGCGCTGCGTGACCTCACGCCGCGCTTGGAGATGCCCGAGGCGCTGCGCGCGGCTGCCGAGCTGCCGATCACGCGCATGCTCGAGCTGAGCGTGTAGACGCGCGGCCGAGACAGCCGTCAGGAAAGCCAGGAATTGACAGCGCGGAAGCGGCGGGCTACGAGGCCCGGCACTGCCGGTTTCTACGCACGGACTCGTGTTTCGCCATGGATCATTCCGTCACCGAGATTCGCCAAACGCTCTCCGACTTCTCACAGCGTCTCGATGCGCTGGGGAGGTATCTTTGACGTCGAAGGCTTGCGTCGAAAATTGGACGGACTGAACGACCGCACCCAACGCGAAGGCTTCTGGGACGACCCTGATGCCGCGCGTGCGCTGATGAGTGAGCGCTCCGGCGTCGAAGCGCAGCTGGGCACGTTCGACAAGCTGAGCGGCGAAACACGAGATCTGGTGGAGCTGCTCGATCTTGCCGTCGCGGAAGGCGACCAGAGCGTGGTCGCGGACGTCGCAGGGCAGTTGCCGCCGCTCGAGAAACAGCTGCGCGAGATCGAGCTGGCACGCATGCTCGGCGGACCGCAGGACCGCTCCGATGCAATCATGTCGATCAGCCCCGGCGCCGGCGGTATCGACGCGCAGGACTGGGCCGAGATGCTGATGCGCATGTACATGCGCTGGTGCGAGCGCAAAGGCTTCAAGACCGAGATCATGAACCTCCAGCCGGGCGATGACGCGGGCGTGAAAGACGTCTCGTTCTCCGTGTCGGGCCCCTACGCGTACGGCTTTCTGCGCGCGGAAAACGGCGTCCACCGCTTGATCCGCATCTCGCCTTTCGACTCGAACGCGCGGCGGCACACGGGCTTCGCGGCCGTGCAGGTGGTTCCCGATCTCGGCGATGCAGCTGACGAGGTCGAGATCAAGCCGGAAGACTTGAAGGTGGACACGTATCGCTCCGGTGGCGCAGGCGGTCAGCACATCAACAAGACCGAGTCTGCGATTCGGCTCACGCACATTCCAACCGGCATCATCGTGGCCTGTCAGAGCGAGCGTTCGCAGCACAAGAACCGCGCGACCGCGATGAAGATGCTGGCGGGCCGCTTGTACGAGAAGGCGCGTCAGGAGCGCGAGGCCGAGTTCGCCAAGAACTACACGAGCGGTCACATGGAGATCGGCTTCGGCTCGCAGGTCCGCAGCTACACGCTGCAGCCCTACACGCTGGTCAAGGACGAGCGTACCGAGCACAAGAGCAGCAACGCGCAAGGCGTGCTGGACGGCGACCTGGACGAGTTCATCGAGGCTTATTTGTTGAAGGCCGCCGGTGAGCGCAAAGCTCAAGAGAAGACCGAGGGGAAGAACTAGTGGCCAGCGAAGAAGAGCTGATCGCCGCGCGCCGAAAGCACGCAGCCGCATTGCAAGAGAGCGGCGAGCGCGTGTTCCCCAATAGCTTCGTCGGCGACGACGTGCTGCGACGCGACGTCGTGCGGATCGCGAACGACGAGGCCGCGCGCGCGGTGCTGCCGGGCGAAGCCGAGCTGCCGCCGGACGCTGCGCACTACCCGCTGTACGGGCGCGTGATCGCGAAGCGCGGGCCGTTCTTGGTGATTCAAACGCCGCACGGCAGCGCACAAGCGTTGGTGCGACCCGAGAACCTTCCGCCGGAGCAGGCGGCTCGCTACGAGACGGTCGATCTCGCGGACCACATCTCGGTTCGCGGGCCGCTGCTCAAGACGCGCACGGGTGCGCTCACCGTCGTGGCGCGCAGCTACGAACATCTCGGCAAGGCGCTCTTGCCGCCGCCGGCCAAGTGGCACGGGCTGACCGACGTCGAGCTGCGCTACAGGCAGCGCTACGTCGACATGTTCGCGAATCCGGACGTGGCGGAGGTCTTTCGTGCGCGCAGCTTGATCCTCGGAGCCCTGCGACGCTTCTTGGACAACCACGCGTTCCTCGAGGTCGAGACGCCGATCCTGCACTCGCTGCTCGGCGGTGCGACCGCGAAGCCGTTCGCGACGCACCACAACGCTCTCGATGTTCCGCTGTATCTGCGCGTCGCGCCGGAGCTGTACCTCAAGCGCCTGCTGGTTGGCGGGTTCGACCGCGTGTACGAGCTGGGTCGCGTGTTCCGCAACGAGGGTGTCAGCACGCGTCACAACCCCGAGTTCACCATGCTCGAGGCGTACCTCGCGTACGGCAACTGGGAGACCTGGATCGACCTGGTGCAGCGTATGCTGCGCGAAGTCGACAGCGAGCTCGGGAGCGCGTTCCCACGGTTCGCGCAGGGACGCAGCGTGACCTTCCAAGAGCCGTGGGCGCGCGTCAGCAAGCGCGAAGCGATCGCGGACCGCATCGAGCGTATCGGACAGAACGACGTGCCACCCACGCGCTGGAGCAAGGTACTGACGCGCGAGGTGATCTTCGACGCGGACAAGCTGGCTGCTGCGGTGCGCGAGCTCCTGCCGTCGTCCGACGAAGCCACGCGCGATGCCCTGCGCCGCTTCGATACCTACGGTGGACAGATCTCGGCGCTGTTCGAGCTGATCGCCGAATCGGAGCTCACCAAGCTCTACCGCAGCAAGGACGGATCGCAGTCGGTGCCGGTCTTCGTCACGGAGTTCCCCGTGGAAGAGTCGCCGCTGGCGCGCAAGAACGACGACGACCCGCGCTTCGTGGACCGCTTCGAACTGTTCGTGGAAGGCCGTGAACTCGCGAACGCCTTCAGCGAGCTGAACGACCCCGATGATCAGGCCGAACGCTTCCGCGCACAGCTCGAGAACCGCGAGCGCGGCGATCAAGAAGCCATGGACTTCGACGACGACTACATTCGCGCGCTGCAGCACGGCATGCCGCCTGCTGCAGGCCTCGGCATCGGCGTCGATCGGCTCGTGATGTCGCTGTGCGGGCAGTCCTCGATCCGCGACGTGCTGCTCTTTCCGCTGCTCAAGCCGGAGAGCACGTGAGCGCAGACATCGCGCCGACCCGCGTGCCCATCGGCGTGCTCTCGGGTTTCTACGCAGCCTTCTCGCTCGCGCTGGTGATCGCGAGCGCCTGGGTCGCAGGCCAGTACGAGTCGCTGCTGGTGCGCTCGTTTCTGGATCGCGGGTTTGGGCTACGCATCGGTGTCGCGACGGGCACGGCGATCCTGGTCGAGCTGGTGCTCGGCGGGCTGGTCCTGCGTAGGCACTTGCGCCGCGCGCGCAGAAGCGTGGGCCGCGGACGCTACGTTGCGCTCTCCGGCGCCGGCATCGGGCACGCGCTCGCGTCGATCGCAGCGGCAAGCCTAGCTTTGCGCCATGCCCGCGCGCAGGACTTGCTCTCCGGCTTCGGCCTGACGCTATCCGCCTCCGACACGGCGCTCGTCACGGCGTGCGGCGTGATCTCCGCGAGCTGCGGCGCGGTGCTGCTCGCAGCTGCGCTCTCGACGTGGAGCTTGCTCAGCTCGACCGCGCGCGCGCGCGTCTGGCTGGTGGTCGACGCGCTCTTACTCGCAGGCGCAGGCGTGGCCATCGCGCTCCTGCCCGCCGAGCCACCGAGCAGCTCGCCGCACGATCTTTGGCAGCCGATCGTGCGACACGTGATCACCACGGCGTTCGCGCTACGCGTGCTGGTGCGCGCGCTGCCGCCCATGATGAACCTGATCGAGCGGATCGGTTTTCAGCCGCTCGTCGCAGCACGCCACCTGCGCTCGAAGAAGAGCGGCTTTCTCGCGGCCATCTCACTGCTCTCGATCCTCGCGGTCACCGTCTCGTCGTGCGCGCTCACCACGACGCTCTCGGTCATGGGCGGCTTTCGCAACGACTTGAAACGCAAGATCCTCGGCAACAACGCTCACATCGTGATCGATCGCGACCACGCCAGCATCGAAGGCTGGGCGCCGCTCGTGAAGACGGCGCTCGAGACCGAAGGCGTGAGCGGCGCGTCGCCCTACGTGAGCGGCGAAGTCATGCTCTCGAGCGCAACCAATCTTGGGACAGCCGTGCTGCGCGGCGTGGAGCCGGAAACGGTTGGCAGCGTCAACGACCTACCGCGCAACTTGAAGACGGGCAGCCTCGACTATCTCGACCATCCCGAGAAGCTGCTCGATCTGCCGCCGGACACGACCTCCAGCATGTTCCAGGCTTCCTCGAAGCTGCTGCGCGACGCCGACGCGAAGACCGGCGCGGCTGGCAGCGCAGCTGACGCCCCGGCCCCAACGACGACGACCGCAGATCAACAAGCCGCCGACCTCGATAAGAAGCTCAAAGACCTCGATGCGTTTCTGCGCAAGGACAAGCCGTCGTCGAGCGAGCCGAAGAACCGCGACATCCTGCCGGGCATCATCGTGGGCCAAGAGCTGGCGCGTTCGCTGCGCCTGTACCTCGGCGACGAGGTGAACGTAGTCGCACCGCTCGGCGCGCTCGGACCGTCGGGACCGATGCCCAAAGCACGCGCGTTTCGCGTAGCAGGCATCTTCTACAGCGGCATGTACGAATACGACATGAAGTTCACGTACGTGTCGCTGGCGACCGCGCAGCGCTTCCTCAACGTGGGACACGCTATCAGCGGCGTCGAGGTCAAGGTCAAGAACGTCGACAACGCGCCGTTGATCGCCAATTCCCTCCGCAAGCGCCTGGGACAAGGGGACATATCCGCGAAGCAGGCTTCGTCTCTTCGCGTGCGCGACTGGCAGGAGCTGAACAGCCGCCTGTTCGGCGCGCTGGCGCTCGAGAAGCTCGCGATGTTCATCGCGCTCGGAATCGCCATCTTGGTCGCCAGCTTCTGCATCGCGGGGACGCTCACTCTGATGGTTCAAGAAAAACGGAGCGAGGTCGCGATCCTCAAGGCCATGGGCGCTAGTGACCGCACGATCGTCTCCGTCTTCGTGATCGAAGGCGGCCTCATAGGCCTACTCGGCTCGGCGTTAGGCATGTTCCTCGGCTACATGATGTGCTTCGCCGCGGAGCACTTCGGCATTCGCATGAACCCCGAGGTGTACTATATCGACCGCCTGCCCGTGCACATGGACCCGATGGAGTTCACGCTCACGGGCCTTGCGGCCATCGCCGTGTGTCTGCTGGTCACCATTTACCCGGCCTTGATCGCCAGCCAGCTCCGCCCCGCGGACGCGCTGCGCTACGAGTAACCCACGTGGAAAAACCAGCTGAGACCGCTGCGCGCACGCCTCTGGTGCGCGTCGAGAACGTGAAGAAGAGCTTCGTGCACGAGGGGCACGACGTCGCCATTCTCAAGGGCATCGATCTCAGCATCGACGAAGGCGAGATGCTCTGCATCGTCGGCCCTTCCGGCGCCGGCAAGAGCACGCTCCTGCATCTACTCGGAACGCTGGACCTGCCCAGCGAAGGCAACATCTACTTCCAGGGCGACAACATCACGAGCTACTCGAGCGCGCGGCTGGCCGAGTTCCGCAACCATCGCATCGGCTTCGTCTTCCAGTTCCACTACTTGCTGCCGGAGTTCACGGCGCTCGAGAACGTGATGATGCCTGGGCGGATCCGTGGCGAGCGCGAGCAAGACCTCGAGGCGCGTGCGCGGGCGCTGCTCGAAGAGGTCGGTCTTGGACCGAGGCTCACGCATCGACCCGGCGAGCTGTCGGGCGGCGAGCAGCAGCGCGTCGCGCTGGCGCGCGCGATCATCATGAATCCCAAGCTGGTGCTCGCAGACGAGCCCACGGGCAACCTCGACACCAACACGGGCCGCGCCGTTCATGAGCTCCTCTTCGGGCTGAACCGCTCGCATGGCACGACGTTTCTGGTGGTCACGCACAGTCAGGATCTCGCCCAGCGTATGCCCCGCGTCGTGCACATGCGCGATGGACGTATCGAGAATGACTTGCGAAACGAGCCCCCCGCCGCCCGGGATGCTTGACCCTAGCGGGTGCCAAAGATATAGCGCCCCGGCCCCTGCACAGAGACGCTTCCGTTCCGCCAGATGCCTCGCGACATGGCCCCGAGAGAGCCCAATTCCATTCCGCTCAGGTCGGGCTCCCAACGCGGCACACAACACGTCGCGGGCCCAGCCGCGCTCGTGCTTGCGTTGTGCTTCTGCGCGCTCTTGCCGCGCGGCGCCCACGCGCAGCGCCTGTTGCCGCCCGCGACGCCGACACCTACCGAACCGGTTGCAGCGGCGGCTCCGGACGCCACGGCCGCCGCTCCCGCCGCAAGCGGTCCGAGCGTTCCCGAGACCATCTGCCAAGGCCGGCGCATCTCACACATCGACGTGAAGGGTCAGGGCCGCGTCTCGGGCGACGACATCCGCGCGACGATCAAGCTCAAAGAGGGCCTGCCCTGCACCGACGGCGAAGTCTCGCGCGATGCGCAGGCCATCTGGGACCTGGGCTACTTCCGCGACGTGCGAGTCGAAGGCGAGCCGCACGACGAAGGCGCACAGCGCGACATCGCCCTGCACTTCATCGTCGACGAGCGCCCCGCTATCGGCGAGATCAAGTACGTCGGCAACGACGCGCTCGACACGAGCGACATCACCGAGAAGGTCACGCTGAAAGCCGGCGCGATTCTGTCGATCCCCGAGGTCAAGACTCAGGTCCAGAAGATCAAAGACTTCTACGGTGAAAAAGGCTTCTTTCTGGCCGAGGTTCACTACGAGCTGAAAGAGAAGCCGAACAACGAAGTCGAAGTCAGCTTCGTGATCAGCGAAGGCGCCGAAGTCAGCGTGCGGCGCATCCACTTCGTCGGCAACGACAAGATGAGCGATCACGAGCTGCACTCGATCATGCAGACGAGCCAGATGAACGTATTCTCGTTCGTCTCCTCGGGCGACCGCTACAAGCGCGAGATCTTCGACGACGACGTCAACCGGCTGCACGCGCTCTACTACGACCACGGCTATCTCACGGTGGAGATGGGCGAGCCGCGCATCGAGCTCACGCCCGATCGCCGCTACATCGACGTCACCATCCCGATCAAAGAAGGCCCGCGTTTCAAGGTCAGTCGCGTGCGCGTGATGGAGGTCGACGAGCAGGGCAAGGAGATCGAGCCGCTGCCCGGCCGCAAGAAGCTGCGCGAAGGCGTCGAGCTCAACCCGGGCGACTGGTTCAGCCGCTCGACCATCGCCAAGAACCTGCAGGACGTCACACGCTACTACCGCGACCGCGGCTACGCCAAGGCCGAGATCGTCCCCGACACCGCGCTGCACATGGACAAGCGCGAAGTCGACGTGGCCGTCACGATCCGCCGCGGCCCGCTGGTCTACATCCAGCGCATCAACATCAAGGGCAACTCGAAGACGCGTGACGCCGTGCTGCGTCGCGAAGCGCGCATCCTCGAAGGGCAGCTCTACAGCCAGACGCTGGTCGAGCGTTCCAAGGAACGCATGGTCGCGCTCGGCTACTTCCAGAGCGTCGACGTTTCGGAAGAAGACGGCTCGGCCCCCGACCGCTTGATCATCAACTTCGAGGTCGCGGAGAAGCCGACCGGCACGTTCCAGCTGGGAGCGGGCTTCTCGTCGCAGGAAACGTTCCTGCTCAACGGTCAGGTGCAACAAGAGAACCTGTTCGGACGCGGCCAGTCTCTCGCGTTCAACCTGCAGCTCTCCGGCATCCGTCAGCTCGCACAGATTCGTTTCGTCGAACCGTACGTGGGTACGACCGACTGGAGCGCATCGGTCGAGCTGTTCAAGATCCTGCGCCAGCAGCGCGACTTCAATCGCGACTCCACCGGCGGCAGCATCACGTTCGGCCATCCGCTGCCGATCTTCGACTTCGAAGATCACCTGCGCCTGTACGCAACGTACCGCCTCGAGAACGTGAACATCACGCCCGCCACCGGTGGCGTGTTCGGTACGGGCGGCGGCCTCAACTACCAGCTCTACACGTTCCTGCCGCTGCGCAACCTCTTCAACAGTGGCTGGACGAGCGCGGTGCGCGTCACGCTCAGCTGGGATACGCGCAACAACCGTCTCTTCCCGACCAAGGGCGTGCTTGCCACAGCGTCGAGCGAGATCTCGGACCACAACCTGGGCTCGACCGCCGACTTCATCCGCAACGATGTCAACTTCCGCTTCTACCAGCCGATCTGGGGACCCTTCGTGTTCAAGATGAATACGCAGTGGGGCCTGATCACCTCGCGCGACGGCAAGGGCGTGCCAATCTACGAGCGCTACTTCCTCGGCGGCATCTTCGACGTGCGCGGCTTCCCGATTCAGAGCTTGGGGCCGCGCCTCGCGATCCCGACCTCGTTCGAAGACCCGAGCTTCCAGAACATCGGCGCTCGCGGCGAGCCGTTCGGCGGCAACATGGAGCTGTACTACAACGCCGAAATCGAGTTCCCGATCATCGACTCGGTGGGCATCAAGGGCGTGATCTTCCAGGACGCCGGCAACACCTGGAACCTCGAGAAGGCGCTGTGCAAGCCCGCCGCGCGCAACATGGATCCGCAGACCGCGCCCTGCGGCCTGCACGCGGACTTCAAGACGGCATGGGGCTTCGGCATCCGCTGGTTCTCGCCGCTCGGGCCGCTACGCTTCGAGTGGGGCTTCCCGTTCCGCCCGCGCCGTCCGTACGAAGACACGGTGCAGTTCCAGTTCACCGTCGGCAACGCATTCTGATGCGCACCGACTCCCAGACACTGGCCACGACCTTGAATTTCCCCATGAATCCGAGGGCTGGAGTCCGCGTCGCAACCCCGCGCGCTTGACTTGCCCAGCCAAGTTGATAGCTAGCCGCACGAAAGGCAAAGACATGAAGTTGTCTCACTATGTTCTCGCGCTGTCCCTGACCTTGGCCGCCACCGGCTTCTCGACGCGTGTTCACGCTCAACAGTTGAAGATCGCTGTCGTCGACATGCAGCGCGCGATGAACGAAACCGAGGATGGCCGCAAAGCCAAGGCGAACCTCAAGAAGCTTTTCGAGGAGCGTCAGAAGCAGCTCGACAAGCAGCAGAACGACCTCAAAGCGATGAAAGAGACGCTCGAGAAGCAGCACGATGTGCTCTCGCGCGAAGTCTTCGCCAAGAAGGCCGAGGAGTACCAGAAGGCGTTCTCGGAGCTGCAGACGACGTACATGGAGTTCCAGAAGGAGCTCGGCTCGAAGGAAGGTGACCTGACCAAGGACATCATCGAGCGCATGCAGCGCATCATGCGCCACGTCGGCCAGACCGAAGGCTACGCGTTGGTTCTAGAGCGCAACGAAGCCGGTGTGATCTTCGTCCCGAGCAACTACGACCTTACGGACTTGCTCATCCAGCGTTACAATGCTGGTGAAGGTCGCAGTGAGACGTCTTCCGATCCCAAGCCAAAGACCAAGTGACGCGGGGCTGCTGCCGCTGCCGCGGGGGCTGCGGCTCGACATCGAGAAGATCCTGCGGATCCTGCCGCACCGCGCTCCGTTTCTGCTGATCGACCGCGTGCTCGACATCGAACCGCGCAAGTCCGCGCGCGCGATCAAGTGCGTGAGCGTGAACGAGCCGGTGTTCCAGGGTCACTTCCCGGGCACGCCGATCTTTCCGGCCGTGCTCTGCCTCGAAGCCATGTCGCAGCTGATGTGCATCTTGGCGTACGCGTCGGATGCGATGGACCCGAAGAAGCAACGCTTCGTGTTCGCGGGCATCGACAAAGCCAAGTTCCGGCAGCCGATCACCCCGGGCGATCAAATCGAGATCAGCGTACGCGTGATCCAGCACCGCTCGAACATCTGGAAGTGCGAAGGCCTGGCCATGGTCGATGACGTGCTCTGCGCAGAAGCCGAGCTGCTCGCCGCGATCCAGGACAACGATGATGGCGGCTGACGGGCGGCTGACCACGCACCTCTCGGCGCGGTCACGCACGAAGAGGCACGTGGCCAAGGCAACCGCGCGAATAACCGTTACCCTTCGAGCACGCGGGCGAGCGCGTCGGCGTCACGCACCACGATCCGGCGATGGTCGAACATGACGAGATCGCGGCGCTTCAGGTCGCCCAGCGTGAGCGTCACCGTTTCGCGCGTGGAGCCCACGTAGTCGGCGATCTCCTGGTGCGTGTACTTCACGCTGATCAGAAGGCCGCGACTGTCGGGGATGCCGTAGCGCTGCGCAGAGTCGATCAAGAACTCCGCGACGCGCGACTCCACCGTGCGTGACAATAGGCTCTCGATACGGCGCTCCGTGTCGAGGCGCCGCTCGACCATCAGCTGCAACAAGCGCCGAGCAAGCTCGGTGTCCCGTGCCAGCAGCTCACGCACTTGGCGCACGGGAATCTGCACCACTTCCACCGGATCGGTGGCACTGGCGCTGTCTTCGTGCGCGACGCGATCGGTGATCGCGATCTCACCGATGACCTCGCCGACACCGCGATACGCGACCGTCAGTACGCGGGCTTCGTTGGCCCCACGCACTACGCGCACGCGGCCGCTGGCAATCACGTAGATGCCCGCGATCGGCTCCCCCTGTGCGTACAGTCGGCGGCGGCGGGCGACCCGCAGCAAGGCCGATGCCTCCGCCACGAGACCGAGCTGCGCTCGATCGAACCCCGCGAAGACGTCGCTCTTCCGTAGCGTAGCCAACACGCGCTCGCGCGCCTCGGCCACACTGCGATCCCCACGGACAACACTTAACTGCCCCAGCTCGGACGCTTGGTCCATGAATCCCCCCTATCTCGCCATCCCACACTCAGCGAGTGTGTTCCATACACCCATACCCCGAAACGAGACAATAGCTCGGTTGGGCGGGGTGGCCAGGGCACCCCTGCGACCCGGCGAATATCCCAAGCGTCGCACGCGGATGCACATTGACGCTGGCTGGGCGGGGCAGTAGCGTCGCGCGCTCCGTTGAGAAGTCATTGCGCGGAAGAACTACGGAATTACAGAGTTCATGCGGCTTTACCGAGGAAAAATCGAGGTCATCGCGGAAGAGACGATTCGGACCCTGCGCGAGCAGGAGATGATCGAGCTCGAAAACGAGGCCGAGGCGCGGGTGGATCTCGAATCGGTACTGAAGGAGTACCTGCGCCTGGAGCGCGAGATCGTCGACGACGCCAAGAACCGCATGGAGGCCCGGGGCATGGGCTACAGCCAGCTCGGCAAGATGAAGAGCCAGGTCAGCAAGGAGCGCGGCGCGCCCACCCAGGACGAGGTGCTGCCCTACCTGCTCGACCAGATCATGAACATCCTGTTCCACAGCTCGAATGTCGCCGAGATCTTCGGCGAGGACACCGCGCTGCGGAAAGCGGTCACCCCGATCCTGCGCAAGCACATGGAGGTCGATTCCGACCTCGACCGCGAAGTGCGTTCGAAGATCAAGAACCTCACCGAGGGGACGACCGACTTCGATGTCGAATACTCGCGCGTGATGGAGCAGATCAAGCACAAGCGCGGCCTCGAGTGATCAACTCGCTCGCCTGAGAGATGCGCTCGGTGCCACGGCCGGTGTAGAGTTTTTGGATGGTGGACGACCTGCTGCTCCTGATCATCTCTTCGCCGTCGGGGGCCGGAAAAACGACGCTCACGCGGGACCTGCTGGTGCAGTTCCCCGATCTGACGTTCTCCGTGTCGCACACGACGCGCAAGCCGCGTGCGAACGAGCAAGACGGCAAGGACTATCACTTCATCGATCGAGCGCGTTTCGACGCGCTCGTGGCCGCAGATGCGTTCGTCGAGTGGGCTGAAGTGCACGGGAACTGCTACGGCACGTCGGCCGAGGAGATCGAGCGCGCCAAGCGTGACCAGCGGCGCGGCATCGTGTTCGACATCGACTACCAGGGTGCGCGCCAGATCAAGGCGGTGCGCCCCGACGCTGTCAGTGTGTTCGTGCTGCCACCATCGATGGATGCGTTGAAAGAACGCCTGCGCGGACGTGCTTCGGACGATGAGGCCACCATCGAGCGTCGCTTCAGCAACGCGCGCCGCGAGATCGAACACTACGGCCTCTTCGACTACGTGCTGGTGAACGATCAGCTGGAACAAGCCAAGCTGCGAATACGCAGCATCGTGGTTGCCGAGCGCGTGCGGCGTCCGCGCATGGCGCGCCAGGCCGAAGCGTTGCTGCGCCAGAATCGTACGCTAGGCTGAGGGCATGCGAGCTCGCATTGCGATCGCCTGTGTGCTCGCATGTACTTGGACGATGGGAACCGGCGCGCGCGGGCAGGACGCGCAGGTCTCCGTGCGGCTCTTGGATGGCGACAACCACGTGCTCGTGCCGGAACGAGACGCGCTCGAGATCTCGCACGCGGTGACCAACGACGGAACCCTACCCGCAAGCGCAGACTTCGCTGCACACAGCCGTGACCCTCGCGACGTCCGAATCGAGGTCGACGACGCAGCTGACAAGGGGAAAGGGCTCTGGGCGACGATCGAGAGTCTCGACGGAACGACGCTCGCGCAGCGCAGCGTGCTGCGGCTCCCGCTGTCACGCTCGCGCCCGGACCAACCCTTTCGCTCGCGCTTCGTGCGCTTGGTCGGTGATGGGGTCGACCTGCACGCACCCGAAGCGGAGGCGCAAACGCTGCTGGTGGCGCTGCGCGATCGGGTGCGTGTGCGCTACGAATCCGCACGCGGCACCGTCGAGACCGTATTGCGCGTGGGTGCGCCGGGCGCGAGCAGCGGGCCGCGAGCGGCGCGCTTGGCGAAGCTGCATGTGCACGTGCTGCGCACCGAGTCCGACGGACCGCCCGTGATCGGCGGCGATCCGCAGGGCGCGCTCGGCATCGTCGACGGGCAGATTCGCGTCGCAAATGCGGTGTGGTTGCAGTGCAACGTGACGTTCGGCGACCCGCGGGAGCTGCCGATCGATGTGGTGTCGCCGCCGGTGCCGAGCCTGCTCGCAATCGGCGATGGCGATGGTTTACCCGCACGCGGTGACGGCCTGGTGCGCTTCCGCGTAGAGGGGAAGTCGATCGGACCGATCGGCACCGTCGCGTTGGCCACACCGATCGAGACGGCGCGCAGCATCGAAAAGGCGTTGCAGAAGGCAGGATTCTCGGCGCGCGTCAGCGAGAACGCGCGCACGCGCTTCGGGGCTGGTGCAAGCGCAGACGTGCTCGTGCTGCGACGGGATGGCTCGCCGGCCCGCCTGAGCGCAGACGGCTCCGTGGCGCTGTGCAGCGACGCTCGCCAGCGCCTGGAGCTCGGTGTGGTCGACCTGCGCGACGGCCTCTCGGAGTTCGACAATATGAACGCGCAGGTCGGGACGCTCGAAGAACGCGCGCTCGTGAAGACCCTCGCGGACGACGACCCGTCCACCATCGATCTGTTCATCGTGAACCGCTTCACAGAAGCGACCCGACAAGGAGAGGCATTCATCGCCAAGGGCGGCGGCGCGATCGCGAACGCGGTGATCCTCGATCGTCAGGGGCTGCGGCATCTGCCGCTCGCGTGGACACTCGCTCACGAGCTGGGTCATGTGCTCCTGGATGATCCCCTGCACCCAGACAACGTGGGGCCGGATCGACCGTGGCTCTTGATGGACGCGGACAACAGCCGCGGCACCGTGAACGGGCCCAAGCGTTTGCGGCCCGACGACTGCGAACGTGCGCGTGCTCGCTCCGCCAGCTTACTAGTACCCTACGACGCGGAGCCGCCGGCAGGCACCGTTCCAGTTGACGCCCCGAAACCGACCAAGACAGCGCACTGAGCTCAGAACAGCGCTTGGAGCGCATCTTCGAGCGTGGCGGCAGGCATCAAGTCGATGCCTTCGCGCTCGTCGGCGCTCAGGCGCGCGACGTCGGCGCGGGGCAGAACGGCGCGTGTGAAGCCAAGGCGTTTGGCCTCGCGCAGACGTAGCGCCGGCCTCGTCACTGCGCGCAGCTCGCCGGCCAGGCCGACCTCGCCGAGCACGACGACTTCCATCGCCAGCGGGCGATCTCGCAAGCTGGAAACCACGGCGGCGCAGAGCGCGAGATCGACCGCCGGCTCATCGACGCGTGCACCACCAGCCGCGCTGGCGAACACGTCTTGATCGAGCACGTGCACACCGGCCTTACGCTGCAGCACGGCGAGCAACACGGCGAGTCGGTTGGCGTCGATGCCGGTCGCGACGCGACGTGGCGCGCCGTACAGCGCGGGCGCGACGAGCGCTTGCACCTCGACCAGCAGCGGCCGACTGCCCTGGGCCGTGGGCACCACCACCGAGCCGGCCGCGCGCACCGGTCGTTCGGCGATGAAGACCGAGCTGGCGTCTTGCACCTCGCGCAGGCCCTCACGCGCCATCTCGAACACGCCGAGCTCGTGCGACGGCCCGAAGCGGTTCTTCGTGGTGCGCAGGATGCGATAGCTGTGTGTGGGGTCACCCTCGAAGGCGAGCACGGTATCGACCAAGTGCTCGAGCACCTTGGGGCCCGCCAACGAGCCCTCTTTCGTGACGTGGCCGATCAGGAACAGCGCAGGGCCGCCGCGCTTGGCGGCGCCGGTGAGACTGGCGGCGACCTCGCGCAGCTGCGCGACGCTGCCGGCTGCCGACTCGAGCGCGGACGAGCGCACGGTTTGGATCGAGTCGATCACGGCGACGTCGTAGCGCTCGGCGTCGAGCGAGGCGTGCACGTCGTCGAGCTCGGTCGTGGCGAGCAGCATCACGTTGGCGCTCATGCCGAGCCGACGCGCGCGCAGCGCGACCTGCGCGGCCGACTCTTCGGCGGTGACGTACAGCACGCGCTTGCCCTGCGCGGCCACGCTGGCCAAGGCCTGCAGAATGAGCGTGGACTTGCCGATGCCGGGATCGCCACCAAGCAAGGTGACGCCACCACGCACGACTCCGCCACCCAGCACGCGATCCAGCTCGCCGAGGCCGGTCGAGAAGCGATCGGCGTCGTCCATCTGCACGTCGGTCAGCGCGATCGGCAACTCGGCCGCGCGAGCGCCGGGCCCGCCACGCGTGGAGCTGGGCGTACGTGCTGCGCGCGTCTCCTCGAGCGTGCTCCAGCCACCGCACGAGGGACAGCGCCCCAACCACTTCGGGCTCGTGGCGCCGCACGCCGTGCACTCGAACAAGGTCTTCGCTGCTTTAGCCACGCGACCTCATCGGCGACCGCCGCACGCAGTTGCGTATCAGAACTGCACGCCGAGCAAGAGGCGCAGCGACTGCGCCGTGTCGAGGTTCGCGTCCTTGTAATAGTAGCCGAGACCGCGCATCGGGAAGAGCACGCCGTACTGCAGCGCAGCGTGATAGCCGTTTTCTTTGTCCGGACCGTCGTCGCTGCGCCAGTAGATCTTGGCGTTGAGCTCGATGCCGAGGTTCGGGTTATTGCCCCACGTCTGCATGAACGACGAGGCACGGCTCCAGATCATGTCGACGCGCGCGCCGAAGAGCTGGCCGAAGTCGTCCTTCACGAAGTCGTAACTGACGCCCGGCTTGAAGTAGTACGCGCCCGCGACCGCACCCATGAGGTTGCGCCAGAGAATCGAGTCGACGCGGTAGGCCGGGTGAAAACGAAAGGTCGACACGGTGTTGTTCGTGCCCTTGCCGTTGCCCATCTGATCGATGTAGTTCGCGTCGGCGGACAGACCTTCGACGTCGGAGTCGCCGCTGGCGATACCGGTGTAGAAGTAGATGCCGAGCTTCTTATCGAGCGCGCGCAGCTCGCTCTCGAACACGGCGCCGAACTCGCTCACGTTGTAGCTCTGCTTGGTGGTGGCAGTGGCGGTCGGGTTCGTGACGCTGCCGAGCACGGCTGCGCCTTCGAACTCGAGACGCAGGCCGCGGTATTTGAACTGACCCCACACGTCCGGCGTGTAGTACGTCGCGTTGATCGTCTCGAACTTGGGTGCGGTCAGCGGGTTGGTTCCGGTCAGCGCCGACAAGCGCGCATCCTGGTTGCGGATCACGAAGTGCACGCCACCGTTCCAAAGCGCGTCGCCGCGCTCGAGCACGCTGTCCTCGTCCTCGTCGGGCATGCGACGCGCGATCGAGAAGCTGAACTGATCGAGGTCGTCGATCTGCGACGCGTCGAACGACGGGCGCTGCTCAGTACCGCGGAAGCCGGTGATGCCTTCGGCCAAGAAGTCGTACGAAGCGCTGAGGTAAAAGCCCGCGACCTTCGTGATGCCCATGACCCGGCCGAGATCGGTCGAGTAGTCGTCGTCGAGGCCGTTGCCCGCGTTGTAGACCATGCCGAGGCCCCACTGCTGCGGCATGATGCCGAAGCGGAGCTCGCCGAGATCGCGGTTGCGAACCTCGGCCCAGGCGCGACGTGCGACGATGGTGCCGACATTCGGCGCATCGGTCGACGCGAACGCCGTAGAAGCAGTTGCACCGCTGCCGTAGTAGCTCACCGGCCCGCTGCCCAGCACGAAGTTGTCGAACACGTCAAACGTGGCTTTCACGCGCACGTCTTCACTGATGTTCAGCTGCGGATTGAGCCGGAAGCGCATGTCCGCGTAGCGCAGCGTGCTGATGTCGCAGCCGCCGCCTGGCAGCTTGCTCTGACCGCCGCAGTCGGTGACGGTGGGCGTGCGCTCGAGCGGACGAAAACGTGTAAAGGGATCGGGACCGAAGCCTGACGCGCGAATCGTGGAGCCGCCCGCAGCCGCCATCTTTTGCTCGTCGTTCGTGCCGCGGCCGAGCCAGAAGTGATCCATCAGCTCGCCGCGAACGCGCAGGTAGCCGTGCAGCGTGAGCACCGGCAAAGGTGCGGTCCAGCCCGTCTTCTGCGTCGACTCGGGCGGCAAGTCACCCACCAAGCGATCGCCTAGCTCGCCCGGACTCGGAACATTGCTGGGCGGCAGCGCGGCTGCCGGCAGCGTGGCTTCGCTGGGCGCGGGCGCGCTCGGCGCGGCGGCAGAGGAAGCGCTCGCGTCAGCGCCCTCGGCAGACTCGCTCGGCGCTGGCGCCGCGGCGGGAGCAGCGGCGTCACCGGAGGCCTCGGGCGCAGTCGCGGCGGACGCAGGCGGCGTGGATGCAGTGGGCGCCGCCGCCGGGCTGCTGCTGGCAGCGGCGGGAGTCGCGGGCTTTTCGGGTTCTGCGGCCGGCGCGGGCTTGGGCGCGGGCTTAGGCGCCGGCTGCGCGACGGGCTTCGCGGGCGCGCTCGGCTTAGGCGCCGGCTGCGCGACGCTGCCCTGTGCTGCGCACCGGCTCGACCAAGCTCCGAGCCCGGAAACGGACCCGACGAGCGCAAGCAGCAGACACGTGATCGAAGAGGGGCGCATGAGGAAGCTCCGCGGGGGTAGAAGCGCGCTGCCTAGCACAAAGCGCTGCGCTGGGTAACACGCTTGGAAAGAACGGGTCAAATCGCAAAGTCGGCTCGCGGACGCCCCGGGATGGGTCGCTTCGCGCGCGGGTCTTGACTCCCGCAGCGCGGCACTGCAAGTGAGCACGCATGCAAACGCCGCTCAGGATCGTTCCACTCGGCGGGCTCGGCGAAGTCGGCATGAACTGCATGGCGCTCGAGCTCGACGAAACGATCGTCGTCATCGACTGTGGCGTGACGTTCCCGAACGAGGAGCCCGGCGTGGACATCATCCACCCCGACTTCTCCTATCTCATCGAGCGCCGAGACCAGGTGAAGGCCGTGATCATCACGCACGGCCACGAAGACCACATCGGCGCGCTGCCGTACCTGCTCTCCGAAATCGACGTCCCTGTGTATGGACCCGACTACGCGCTGCTCTTGGCCCGCGAGCGGCTGAGCGAGTTCCGATTCGACAAAGCGCCGGAGCTCATCACGATCAAGCCGCGCCAGCGCATCCAGGTGGGCGCGTTCGAGATCGAGCCGTACCGCGTGACGCACTCGATCCCCGACTCCACGGGCCTGGCGTTCCGTACGCGCCTCGGCACGCTGATTCACTCTGGCGACTTCAAGATCGATCTCGCGCCGCCCGACGCCGAGCACTTCGACTTTCCGTTCCTGGAGCAGCTGGGCAAGGCCGGCGTGCGTCTGCTCTTCAGCGATTCGACTAACGTCGACGTCGAAGGGGCCTCCGGCGGCGAAGCCGAGGTCGCGGTCGCCTTGGAGCGACACATTCGCGAAGCCGAGGGACGCATCGTGATCTCGATGTTCGGCTCGAACGCCTACCGACTCGCGGCAACGCTGCGCGTGGCGCAAACGCTCGGCAAGCAGACGCTCCTGCTAGGGCGCTCGCTCACCACGCACGCGCGCATCGCGGAGAAGCTCGGGCTCCTGCCAAAGCCGCTGCCCACGTACATCTCGCCGGATCTCGCGCAGGCCGTACCGCGCAACAAGCTGCTCGTGATCGCCAGCGGCTCACAGGCCGAGCCACTCGCGGCATTGGCTCGGATCGCGGCACGCAACCATCATCATCTGAAGCTCGAGCCGGGCGACACCGTGCTGCTCTCGTCGCGCATCATTCCGGGGCGCGAGCGCGGCGTGCACACGCTGATCGACAACCTCGAGCGTCAAGGCCTGCGCGTGCTGCAGCGCTTCGACGACCCGAAGATCCACGTCAGTGGACACGCCTGCCGCGAGGAGCAACGCAAGCTGATCACGACGGTGCGTCCGCGCTGCTTCGTGCCGGTGCACGGCACGTTCCATCATTTACGCCGGCACGCGGAGCTGGCGCGCGAGATGGGCGTGCCCGACGTGCAGGTGATCGAGAACGGCGCGGTGCTCGAGCTCGACGAGGCCGGCACGCGGATCGCCGAGCCGACCGAGACCGGGCGCGTGCACGTGCAGGCGGGCAACGCGCTCGACGACGTGGTGCTGCGCGACCGAACGCTGCTTTCTCAGGTAGGCATCGTGATGCTCACGCTCAACATCGACCGGCGGGGCGAGCTGCGCGAAAGACCGCGCGTGCTGACGCGAGGCGTGATCTGGGAAGATGAAGAGCGTGCGCTCCTGGCTCGGATCGCGGCGGATCTGCAGCGTGTGCTGGGGCGCGTGCCGCTGCCCGCGAGCGACGAGACGCTGCGCGACGTCGCGTGCCGCACGGCGCGCAACCTGTTTCGCGAGGAGCTCGGCTTTCGGCCGCTCACGCACTGCGTCGTGACGGGGCGCGACGAATGAAGGCAACGCATGTCGGGCTCGCGGCTCGCATGGACGTGGCGGTGGGCGTCTGTTTATTGCTGGCATGCGGCGGCTGCGCCGGCTCGCGCGCGACACAGAAGAACGACGCGACGCTCGAGGTGCCAGGCAATGCTGGCGACCTCACGAGCGTGCAGGCCACCACGACCGACGCGAACGCGAAGCCGACGCGAGTTGCGAAGGGACGAGCGCGCCCGCCGACCAAGCGCGAATCGGCGGTGATCGCCGAGCTGATGGAAGCGGCTGCGCGGGTGCGCGGTCTGCGCTTCGAGCACGATGTCCCGGTGGTCGTCGAAGACCGCGAGCGCATCACCGATTACGTCGAGAGCGAAATCGAAGAGGACGAGCTCGAGCGCGAACGCGTGGTCTACATCGCGCTCGGCCTGCTCGCGCCGGAGCTGGACGTTCGCTCCCTGCTGCTGCGCGTGATGGGCGAACAGGTCGTCGGGTACTACGATCCGGAAGCTGGACGGCTCGCAGTGCGCGACGACGTGATGGAAGCGTTCGCCCGCGCGAGCGACGACGACGAGTCCAGCGACCTGATCGAGGCCCGCACCGTGCTCGTGCACGAGCTGGTGCACGCGCTGCAGGACCAGAACCTGTCGCTGTCACAGCACGTGAAGCAAACGCGGGACACCGACGCCGACAATGCGTTTCATGCGCTCGTCGAAGGCGACGCGACGCTCGCGATGTACGGCTACGCGCTGGAACGCGAGCAGATTCCGCTGCACAAGGTCACCGGCAACCCCGCGATGGTGCGCTCGTTCTCGGACGCCGTGCGTCACTCGCCGCTCGCCGGCAGTGAGCTCGAGCAGGCCCCGCCGATCGTGCGCGTCCCGTTGCTCAGCGCGTACGTCGATGGCCTAGCGTTCTGTGCGAGCCTGCACGGCTCTGCCGGTTGGGCCGCGGTCGATCGCGCACATGCAAAGCCACCGATTTCGACCGAGCAGGTGCTGCATCCCGAGCGCTTCGCACGCGGCGAGCTGCCGCAGACGCTGCTGCTGCCGAAGCTGTCCGCCGTGGAGGACGCCGGTTATCACGCCGTGCAGGACGACACCCTCGGCGAGCTCGAGATCGGCGTGTACTTCGGGCAAGGCGCAACGGAAACCGAAGCGCGCCGCGCGGCTGACGGCTGGAACGGGGATCGCCTGCGCGTGTATACGAAGGACGGCAGCCTGCCCGCTGTCGTGTGGGTGACGCTCTGGGACAGCGTAGAAGATGCACTGGACGCCGCTCGCGCCGCCGAGCGCGTCCGCACGCTCGGGCCCGAGGCCGAGCGCGCCCTCGGCGAGGTCGTGCGCAAAGGCCGCGCTGTTCTGATCCTCCGCGATCTGCCCGACGACGTTCGAAGCGAGCTGCGCAGTGCTTTTTCCGAGACAGGTCTCGCGCCCGCGGCGTCCCATTGAGTTCCGTGGATTGAAGCGGCAGGCCGGGGAATGCTACTTGTCTCGGATGTCGAGCGATCGCGTCTCCTGGGACCAGTACTTCATGAACATCGGGCGCGAGGTTGCCAGTCGGTCGACCTGCCCGCGTAAGCACGTGGGCGCCGTGATCGTGCGCGACAAGACCATTCTATCGACAGGCTACAACGGCTCGGTGCGCGGCCTGCCGCATTGCAGCGAAGTCGGCTGCATGATGGAGGACGGCCACTGCGTGCGAACCATCCACGCCGAGGTCAACGCGCTGATTCAGGCCGCCAAGAACGGCACGCGCCTGGAAGCCGCCAGCATCTACGTGACGGCCTCACCGTGCTGGAACTGCTTCAAGTGCGTCGTGAACACGGGCATCAACCGGATCATTTTCGGCGAGTTCTATCGGGACGAGCGCATCTTCCAGGTTGCCCAAGAGCTGGGCATCGAGCTGGTGGACGCAAACAAGTAGGCTGTCTGCAGCGCGCGCAGCGCCGGCAGGGCCTACATCGCCTCCTTTTTACGGGCGCACGCTCGGTCTCCTCTTCTTGACCCCTAGCGCCTCGGGCACTAGAACGCTGCTCCTTTGCGGTCCTAGGAAACCGCGGTGCACGGAGACTCCCGAATGCAGTCCCAGATCGAAACGCTCAGCCCCGTTCTCGTCGAGCTCAAGGTCGAAGTGCCTTGGACGAAGGTGAACGAAGACCTCGAAGCGGCCTATCGCGCGACCCAGCGTAAAGCGCGCATTCGCGGCTTCCGTCCGGGCAAAGTGCCCCTCGACGTCGTGAAGAAGATGCTCGGGAAGTCGATTCGCGCCGAAGTCGCGGCCGAGCTGGTGCGTAACGGCGTGGGGCTGGCGGTCGACGAGCACAAGCTCGACCCGGTCGCGTATGCGGAGCAGATCACGCCACCCGACATCGCCGACGGCAAACCGCTCGCATTCAGCGCCAAGCTCGAAGTTCGACCTAAGATCGACAGCGTCGATACGAGCGGCATGGAGATCGAGCGTCCCGTGCTGAAGGTCGCCGATGAGGCCGTCCGGGCCGAGATCGAGCGCATGCGCGAGCAGACCGCGGAGCTGACCGCGCCCGAGCCGGCGCGCGCGGCACAAGCGAACGACACGGTCACTTTCGATCTCGAAGTGCAGATCGACGGCCAGCCGCGACCCGAGCTGGGTGGCCAGGATCGCCGCGCGGAGCTCGGCAAAGGCAAACTGCTGCCCGCGATGGACGAAGGCCTGACCGGCCTCGGCCTCGGCGAACAGAAAGACATTTCGCTCTCGTTCCCCGACGACTACGGCTACGAAGAGCTGCGCGGCAAGTCCGGCGTGTTCCACGTGCACGTGAAGAACATCCAGACCAAGGAGCTGCCCGCGATCGACGACGAGCTCGCGAAGGATCTCGCGTTCGACTCGCTCGCCGCGATGAAGCAGTCGGTGCGCGAGAAGCTCGAGAAGGCCGCCGGCGAGCGTGCCGATGCGCTCGTCCGCGAAGCCTTGGTCGAGCAGCTGATCGACAAGAACCCCGTGCCGGTTCCGCCGAGCATGATCGATCAGGAGACGCGCTCGTCGCTCGAGCAGTACCTGCGGTTTCAGTACATGATCGGTCAGCAGGTCGACTTCAGCGAAGACATGCACCAGACCTTCCGAGCGCGCGCCGAGCGCAAAGTGCGCGCCGGGCTGTTGTTTGGAGCGATCGCGCGCGACCAAAAAATTGAGGTCACCCCTGCCGACGTGGAGCAGAAGCTCGCGGAGCAGGCCGAGCGCACGGGCAAACACATCGCGAAAGTGCGGGCCGAGCACCAGGGCGACGAAAAGCGCACCCTCGAGCTGCAGATCCTCGAGAAGAAGCTTCTTGAGTATCTGGCGTCACGGGCTACGATCAAAGACGTCGAGCCGAAGGCCGAGTCTGCTGAAGCAGACACAGAGCCCGAAGCCGACGACGCGGCGAAGAAGCCGAAAAAGACCAAAAAGGTTAAAGAGGCGAAGACATGAAAGAAGACCGTGTGATTGCTCCGCGCGCGTTCATTCCGTATCCGCAGGTCGTCGAAAGCACGCCGCGCGGTGAGCGCAGCTGGGACATCTTCAGCCGTCTTCTCAACGACCGCATCGTCTTTCTCGGAACCGAGATCAACGACGACGTCGCGAACATCATCATCGCGCAGCTGCTCTATCTCGAGAGCGAAGATCCCGACAAAGAGATCACCATCTACATCAACAGCCCCGGCGGTTCGATCACCTCGGGTCTCGCGATCTACGACACGATGCAGTACGTGCGCGCACCGGTCGCCACGCTCTGCATCGGCTTGGCCGCGTCGATGGCCGCGTGGCTCTTGGCCGCTGGCAACAAAGGCTTGCGTCGCGCGCTGCCGAACAGCCGGATCATGATCCACCAGCCGCTCGGCGGCTTCCGTGGTCAGGCGAGCGACATCGAGATTCACGCGCAGGAGATCCTGTTTTTGCGCGAGCGCATGAACAAGATCATGGAGAAGCACACGGGCAAGCCCGCCTCGCAGATCAAGCTCGACACCGAGCGCGACCGCTTTCTCTCGGCCGACGAAGCCAAGAGCTACGGCATCTTGGACAGCGTGATCGCGGCGCGTGAGCCCAAAGAGAGCAAGAAATAGGGCAGTTTCGCGGCAAGCCCGCAGGGCCGTAGGTGCTCCGGGCGGCTTGCTTGATGCGGCTCCGGGCGGTTGGTAGACTCTTGGTGTTCGAGATGGCTCTTAGCGGCCAATAGGTAATCGCGTGGTCGACCGTCGCAGGGAAGACAGTCACGGCAACTTGCAATGTTCCTTTTGCGGGAAATCGCAGAAGGAGGTTAAGAAGCTCATCGCCGGGCCGACGGTCTACATCTGCGACGAGTGCATCGGGCTGTGCAACGACATCATCGCCGAGGAAGTCGATCGGGAAGATTCGTGGAGCAGCGGTGGTCCACTGCCAAAGCCGCGCGAGATCAAGGCCGTGCTCGACGAGTACGTGATCGGCCAAGAGCGCGCGAAGAAGACGCTCGCAGTCGCGGTGCACAACCACTACAAGCGCATCGAGTCGCGCGTCGCGTCGGATGAAGTCGAGCTGCAGAAGTCGAACATCCTGCTGCTCGGCCCGACCGGCTCCGGCAAGACGCTGCTCGCGCAGACGCTCGCTCGCATCCTGAACGTACCGTTCGCGATTGCCGACGCGACCACGCTCACCGAGGCGGGTTACGTCGGCGAAGACGTCGAGAACATCATCGTGCAGCTGCTGCAGAACGCCGACCACGACGTCGAGCGTGCGCAGCGCGGCATCGTGTACATCGACGAAATCGACAAGGTCGCGCGCAAAGGCGACAACCCCTCGATCACGCGCGACGTCAGCGGTGAAGGTGTGCAGCAAGCGCTGCTGAAGATCATCGAGGGCACGGTAGCGAATGTGCCGCCCAAGGGTGGCCGCAAGCACCCGCAGCAGGATTTCCTGCAGGTCGACACCACCAACATCCTGTTCATCTGCGGCGGCGCGTTCGTGGGTCTCGATCAGATCATCGAGCGGCGCATCGGCGAGCGCAGCTTGGGCTTCGGCGCAGACATTCCGTCGCGCAAGGAAAAGCAGATCGGGGCGCTGCTCGAGCAGATCCAGCCGGAAGACCTGCTGAAGTTCGGCATGATCCCGGAGTTCATCGGCCGCTTGCCCGTGATCGCCACGCTGCACGAGCTGAACGAAGCGGCGCTGATGGACATCCTGGTGAAGCCGAAGAACGCGCTCGTGAAGCAGTTCCAGAAGCTGCTCGAGATGGACGGCGTGAAGCTCAAGTTCCAGGAAGGCGCGCTCAAGGCCGTGGCAGGTCAAGCGCTCAAGCGCAACGCCGGCGCCCGTGGTCTGCGCGCGATCCTCGAAGCCGCGATGCTCGACATCATGTACGACGTGCCGTCGAAGCCAGGGATCAAAGAAGTGATGATCACGGAAGACGTCATCGAAAAGGGCGACGCGCCCCTGACGGTCTACGAAAAAGAAGCCGAATTGGCTTAATCACATACCCGCCGCGCCGAGTTGGTCACATACTTGCGGAGCAGCCTGCGGCTCTCCGAAGAGATCGCCACCCACGGCGTTGGCCGGGTGCCGACCTTGAAATTGCTCGGCAATTTCGGAAGCGCCAAGTGGCGGGGATCACGGTTGTACGGGCGCCGGGGCTAGAAATTGCGGTATGCTAACCGGCCTGGTTAGCGTGTCGGTACGGCTAGCCTGAAGGTCCTGATGTTCTTCAACCGGAACGATAACGTGCCCAATTCCGCCGATCGCTCTCCCGCTGGCAAGGCTGGCAAAGTCCTGCCGCTCTTGCCTCTGCGCGACATCATCGTGTTCCCACACATGGTCGTGCCCCTGTTCGTGGGTCGCGAGAAATCCATCGCCGCCCTCGAAGAGGCGATGAACAACGACAAAGAGATTCTGCTCGCCGCCCAGCGCCAGGCGAAGACCAACGACCCAGCCGCCGAAGACATCTTCGCGATGGGAACCGTCGGCACGATCATCCAGCTGCTGCGCTTGCCGGACGGCACGGTCAAAGTGCTCGTCGAGGGCAAGCGGCGCGCGCGCATCGAACGCTTCATTCCGAACGACGGCTTCTTCCTGTGCGAAGTGAGCTTGGTCGAGGAGCCAACGACCAACAGCGTCGAGCTCGAAGCGCTTATGCGCTCGGTGCAGGCCACGTTCGAAGCGTACGTGAAGCTGAACAAGCGCATTCCTCCCGAGATGCTCGTCTCGGTGCAGACGATCGACGACCCGGCGCGGCTCGCGGATACGATCGTCGTACATCTGTCGTCGGTGAAGCTGACGGATCGTCAGGAGATCCTCGAGACCACGGATCCTGCGAAGCGCCTCAACCGCTTGTACGAGCTGATGAGCGCGGAGATCGAGATTCTCCAGGTCGAGAAGAAGATCCGCACGCGCGTCAAGAAGCAGATGGAGCGTACTCAGAAGGAGTACTACCTCAACGAGCAGATGCAGGCGATCCAGAAGGAGCTCGGCGAACGCGACGAGTTCCGCTCCGAGCTGACCGACCTCGAAGAGAAGATCAAAGCCAAGAAGCTCTCGGACGAAGCAGCTGACAAGCTCAAGAAAGAGCTGAAGAAGCTCAAGCTCATGCAGCCGATGAGCGCGGAGGCCACGGTCGTCCGCAACTACATCGACTGGGTGCTGGCCCTGCCCTGGTTCGACAAGAGCCAGGAGAACTACGACATCGACCTGGCCGAGAAGATCCTGAACGAGGATCACTACGGCCTGAAGAAGGTGAAAGAGCGCATCCTCGAGTATCTCGCGGTGCAGGCGCTCGTGGGCAAGCTGCGCGGGCCGGTGCTGTGCTTGGTGGGGCCGCCCGGCGTCGGCAAGACGTCGCTGGCGAAGTCGATCGCGCGCGCCACGGGGCGCAAATTCGTGCGCTTGTCGCTGGGCGGCATACGCGACGAGGCGGAGATCCGCGGCCATCGCCGTACGTACATCGGCGCGCTGCCGGGACGCATCGTGCAGTCTTTGCGCAAGGCGGGCGCGAACAACCCGGTGTTCCTGCTCGACGAGATCGACAAGATGTCGTCGGACTTCCGCGGCGATCCGGCGGCTGCGCTGCTCGAAGTGCTCGACCCCGAGCAGAACCACAACTTCAACGATCACTATCTCGATCTCGACTACGACCTGTCCGACGTGATGTTCATCACCACGGCCAACTCGATGTCGGGCATTCCCGCGCCTCTGGCGGACCGCATGGAGATCATCTCGCTCAGCGGCTACACCGAGTTCGAGAAGCTCAACATCGCGGTGCGCTACTTGATCCCGCGTCAGCTGGAAGAGGCAGGCCTCAAAGACGTGGACATGGAGATCACGGAGAACGCGATCCGCGCCGTGGTGCACCACTACACGAAAGAGTCCGGCGTGCGTAACCTGGAACGCGAGCTCGGCAGCGTCTGCCGCAAGGTCGCGCGCAAGGTCGTAAACACCGACAAGAAAGAGAAGTACCGGATCGTCGCGAAGAGCATCCCCAAGTACTTGGGCGTGCCGAAGTACCGTCCGGACAGCGCGCGCGGCAAAGACGAGATCGGTCTGACCAACGGCCTCGCGTACACGACGTACGGCGGCGCGATCCTCGAGTGCGAAGTCTCCGTGGTGCCCGGCAAGGGCAAGCTCGTGATCACGGGCCTGCTCGAAAAAGGCATGCAGGAGTCGGCGCAGGCTGCGATGAGCTACATCCGCTCGCGCGAACGCCTCTTGGGCTTGCCCAAGGACTTCTACCAGAACAACGACTTCCACATTCACTTCCCCGAGTTCGTGCCGAAGGACGGCCCGAGCGCGGGCGTGACCATGGCGACGAGCATCGCGAGCGCACTGATGCGCATCCCCGTGCGCAGGAACCTGGCGATGACCGGCGAGATCACGCTGCGCGGTCGCATCATGCCGATCGGTGGGCTCAAGGAAAAAGCCTTGGCCGCGCATCGTGCAGGCATCGATACGCTGCTCATCCCCAAGGAGAACCGCAAAGACCTGCGGGAGATCCCGAGGCGCGTGTTGTCGATGACGCGCATCGTGTTGATCGAGCACGCCGACGAAGCGCTGCGTGAAGCGCTGTGCCTGAGCGATCCCGGTGCCATCTTCGGTAAGCGCATGGCACCCATGGAGTATGTCAACGGCAAGCTGCTCACGCGGCGCGCCGAAGGCGACGACGCACAACACGACGACGAGCCAACTTCCGCGGAGGTCCCTGCCCCGACGGTGGACGCACCCGGCGCCCAACAATGACGCGCCTTTCGTTCCGCGCGTGTTCCTGCTAGGAACCGGTCGTCGAAACAGCGGTTTCTTCGTAGCAACCCTAGGCGGGTAGCTCAGCGGCAGAGCGGCGCTTTTACACGGCGCGGGTCGCAGGTTCGATCCCTGTCCCGCCTACCAAAGACAACGGACGAACGCGCGAAGCTGGAGCCGCCAAGCGCGGCGGGATGCGCTATCGTTCGCGCAATGCGTGCCGGGAAGAACGCTGTGTTCCTGCTGCTCGGCGTACTCGTCGGCGTGCTGGCGTGCAACAGCACCGCGCATGCCGAAGATCCGCGCGACTACATGTTCAGTCGGCCGCCTGATGGGAACTTCTTCACGCTAGACTACTTCGGCAGTGGTGCGCAGCTGTCATTGGAGCACCGCGAAGACATCTACGGTGGAGCGAACAACGCCACCTTCGGCGTGAATACGCTGCTCGGCTACCCGCTCGCACAGGGCACCGCGTATGCGCGGCTGAGGGTGCTGTTTCTCGAATTCGGCACCACGCTTGGTTATGAAACGCTGTGGCGCAACCTGAGCTTCGCGCCGGGGAAGAACGGCGAGTACTGCTCCGCGTGCGATCGCGGAGCGCGGCGTGCTCGCGATCCGATTCTCAGCGGCGGACCCGACACGCAGAACATCCCATGGGCCGAGGCGAAGGTCGATCTGTACGCGCCGTTGAACGACCACGTCGTGTTCACGGCGCTCATGGCGGCGCGCTACGACGACGCGCGCACCCGCACCTACGACTGGTTCTTCGCGAGCGTGCACGACGGTGGCGTCGAGGGACGATTCGAGAGTCAGCTGTTCTTCCACCATCGCAGGTGGGGTGGGATCGCGCCGTACGTTCAGGCCATGTTCCTACCGCGGAGCGGGCAGCACGACACCGAGGTTGCTTGGGGCTTCAACGCCGTGGCGCGCCTGGGGCTCGTCGATCGCGGAGACCTGTTGTTCTTCACGTTCCTGATTCGCCCAGGTGATCGCTACTACGGGCAGCACGACTACTACGCACCCGTGCGCGCACTGCTCGTGTATCGCGTCACTCTGTCGCTCTGATAAGATGGGAGCATGACCCACGTTTTATTACTCGGCGCGGGCAACATCGGGGTTGCGATTGCGGAGCTGCTCGGCCGCACGCAGGACTACATGCTCACCATTGCAGACCGCGATGCCGCGCGGCTCGCTGGCGTGCCCGCGAGCGTGAAGAAGTTGCCGCTGGACGTCACCGATCGCGCAGCCTTGAAGAGCGCGCTGGTGGGTGTCGATGTCGTGCTCAGCGCGTGTCCATTCTTTCTCAACATCAGCATCGCCGAGCTCGCACGCGAGGCTGGCGTGCACTACTTCGACCTCACGGAAGACGTGAGCACGGCCCTACGCGTACGCGAGCTCGCGGAAGGCGCGAAGACCGTGTTCATTCCGCAATGCGGTCTGGCGCCGGGGTTCATCTCGATCGCAGCGGCGGATCTCGCCAAGCGCTTCGACAAGCTGAACCGCGTGCGCATGCGTGTCGGCGCCCTGCCCTTGTTCCCGAGCAACGCGCTCAAATACAACCTGACCTGGAGCACCGCAGGCCTCATCAACGAGTACTGCAACCCGTGTCACGTGATCCACGACGGCGCTGTACGCGAGGTGCTGCCGCTCGAAGGGCTCGAGGCGTTCTCGCTCGATGGCGCAGAATACGAAGCGTTCAACACGTCCGGTGGGCTCGGCACGCTGTGGGAAACGCTGGCCGGCAAGGTCGACTACCTCAACTACAAGACCATCCGCTACCCGGGCCACTGCGAGCTGATCCGGTTTCTGTGCAACGACCTGCGACTTGGCGAGCGGCGTTCGCTGTTCGCCGATGTTCTCGAGCACGCGGTGCCGGTGACGACGCAGGACGTCGTGCTGATCTTCGTGACCGTCAGCGGCACGCAGAACGGACGCCTGGTGCAGGAGACGTTCACGAAGAAGGTCTATCACGGGCGTGTCGGAGACACCGAGCTGTCCGCGATTCAGATCACGACCGCAGCCGCGATCTGCGCGATGGTGGACCTTCACCGCGAGGGCAAGATCGCGGCGACTGGGTTCGTGAAGCAGGAAGACGTCCCGCTGGCGACGTTCATCGCCAATCGTTTCGGCAAGTACTACAGCTGACGGCAGGCTGCGTCACCGGACCACGGGAGGTCGACATGGACATCCAAGCGCTGTGCAGCAAGCTCGGGATCGACGGCGCGTCGTTCGCGACCGGTGATCTACAGGTGCATTCGCCGATCGACGGCTCGCGCATCGCGTCGTTGTATTCGAGCACGCAGGCCGAGGCCGAGCGCGCCATCGAGCGAGCCGAGCGTGCGTTTTTCGAGCTCAGGAACTGGCCGGCACCGAAACGCGGCGAGCTGGTGCGCTTGTTTGGACAAGAACTGCGCCAACACAAGCAGGCGCTCGGCGAACTCGTTACGATCGAGTGTGGCAAGATCCGGCAAGAGGGCCTCGGCGAAGTCCAAGAGATGATCGACCTCTGCGACTTCGCGGTCGGGCTATCTCGCCAGCTGTACGGCCTCACGATCGCATCCGAGCGGCCGGATCACCGGATGATGGAGCAGTGGCATCCGCTCGGCTCCGTCGCGGTGATCAGCGCGTTCAACTTCCCGGTCGCGGTCTGGGCGTGGAACTTCGCGCTGGCGATCGTGTGCGGCGATCCGGTGATTTGGAAGCCGTCCGAAAGAACGCCGGTGACGGCGCTCGCATGTCACGCGCTCTTTCAACGGGCGATCGCCAGCGCGAATGCTCCCGAGCATCTGTCCCAAGTCTTGATCGGCGGCGCGTCGCTCGGCGCGCAGCTGGCCGCGGATCCGCGTATCGCGTTGATCAGCGCGACCGGCAGCACGCGCATGGGCCGCGCGCTCGCGCCGGTCGTGGCAGCACGCTTCGGGCGAGCACTCTTGGAGCTCGGCGGAAACAACGCGATGATCGTCACGAAGAGCGCGGATCTCGCGCTCGCGGTGCGCGCGATCGTCTTCAGCGCGGTGGGCACTGCGGGCCAGCGCTGCACGTCGTTGCGGCGCCTGTTCGTTCACGACGCGGTGCGGGCCGAGCTCCTGTCACGTCTCGCCGGTGCCTACGCGAGCTTGCCCATCGGCTCGCCACTCGACGCCTCGACCCTGGTGGGCCCGCTGATCGACGCACACGCGTTCGCAGCGATGCAGGCGGCCCTGCGTACCGCTGCCGCTGACGGCGGCACGCTCGAATGCGGGGGCGAGCGCGTGCTTGCGGGTGCCCGGCCGGAGGCTTTCTACGTGACGCCCGCGCTCGTCAGCATGCCGCAGCAGACCGAGCTGGTTCGCAGCGAAACCTTCGCGCCGATCCTGTATGTGCTCGGCTACCACGAGCTGGAAGCCGCAATCGCGCTTCAGAACGGTGTGGAGCAGGGCCTATCGTCGTCCATCTTCACGACGGACATGCGCGAGGCCGAGTTATTCGTGTCCGCGCGCGGCAGCGATTGCGGCATCGCGAACGTCAACATCGGGCCGAGCGGCGCCGAGATCGGCGGCGCGTTCGGCGGCGAGAAAGCCACCGGCGGCGGCCGCGAATCCGGCTCCGACGCCTGGCGCAGCTACATGCGCCGCGCCACCAACACGTTCAACTACTCGTCCCAGCTCCCGCTAGCCCAAGGCATCACGTTCGGCGAGTGAGGATCCGCCGCGCCGGCGGCATAGCCCAAAACGAGTCGGTTGGCGCGCGAGCCGCCGATCGCACGCCAGACGACTCGTTTTTCAGTCGATCAGGTTCAAGACCTTGGTCTCGCTCTGACCGGCTTTGATCGTCACGCTGAACGTCTTGGAGAGACCCATCTGCGGGTTGGAAAGCTTGACCGTGTGCGTGCCGGCGCCGAGCTGAAGCGCCATCTGCGGCGTGTTGCCGAGCATGCGACCGTCGACGAAGACCTGCGACCACGGACGGCTGTTCACGCGCAAGATGCCCTTGCCTGCGGCCGGCGCCGCCAGGGGAGCCTTGATCGGCTTCTGCCGCGTCACGCGCGCAGCGGGTGCAACCGGCTGTGTGTGCGTGGTAGCTGCAGCGAGCTGATCGCTCGCGTGCATGCCGTGGTGATGATGGTGATGCTCGGCGACCGGCTGACTCGCACTGGACGCGCGGGTCGTCTCAGCACCCTTCGCGGCGGAACCGATAAGCGCGTTCAGCGTTGCGGTGGGCAGCTCGAGAACCTGCTTCTCGGGCACGAACACCTGCAGCTCGTACGGCGCGTAGCCGGCGTGGACGAGCGCAACTTTGTGCAAGCCCGTGACGACATGGGTGACGCGCGCCGGCGTGGACAGACCCACGGCCGCACCGTCGAGCTGAATCTGCGCACCACCGGGCACGGAGTCGATCGCGAAGCCGACCTCGGTCGACGCAGCGGTCAGAGAGATCGTCGGCAACGACTTGGCTTCCCCCGCGCTCAGGGTGAATGTCGAGCGCTGTTCCGCGAAGCCGTCCTTCTGCACGACGATTTCGTGAGCGATGCCGGGCGCCAGATCGTTTGCAGAGAACGGACTGGAGGTTCCGGCGACCGGCTTGCCATCGATGAGCACGCGCGCATCGGAGGGCACGGTGGCGAGCGTGACCAGGCCCGGAGCCTCCTTGGCGAAGAACGAGCGCACGCCGAACGCCAGCGCGATGATCGCGAGGGCGGCAGCGGCGATCCAGAGCTGCGTGTGACGCGAGCCGCGCAGATCCTGGCCCCATGCGGTCTCGACGCCCTCGTTGGCGAAGGGCGACGGTGCACCAGGACGAACCGAACCGATTGCGGAGTTGTACACGCGCGCGTCTTCCGCAGCCGGCGCGTAGCCGACGGCGCTGGTGCGCGTGGGAAACGGCGACGGGCGACCCGAGTCACCCGCGGGCTGGTAGGCCGCGGTGTCGGAGCCATCTTGCGCGTCGTAATCGAGGTCGTCATCGGCGTCGCGCAGGCGCGTGTCGATGCTCTCGTTTTCCCAGTCCATCGAGACGCCGGGGTGCGCCCCTTGGTGAACGCCGCCCTCACCGCGCATCTGCGTCGGCGGTTCCTCGTCGTCCCAGTCCATGTGCAGCTCGGCGGCCGGAGACCCGGCTTGCACCCGCGTGGCGGCGTCGTCGGGTTCTTCCCAGCCACCGACTCGGTCAGCTGGAACGGCGTCGTCGACGTCGACGATTTCCGTGTCGTCCTGGCGGCGCGCTTGCGCCGGCGACCCTGCGGGCGGCGGCGGACGCGAGAAGGCCCGGGCAGCGGGCGGCGGCGGCGGCAGGGACAGGCTCTTGCGCGCGTAGGCCGGCACGCTGTGGGAGCCGCTGAGTGAACCGGGCGGCGGCGGCGTGAACACGCGCGGCACGGGAGCCATCGCCGGCTCCTCCATCATGTTGAGCGTGCTGACGGTGCTGACCGGCTCGAGATGCTCGAACGCAGCAAGACCCGTAACCTCGTCGCGGGGGAACGTGTCGCTACCAACTTCCATGCGCCCTGCCTCCTGCCGTGCAGGACACTGCTCGTGTCCCACATATGGGAAGCTGTACCATGTTTGCACTCAGATCAAGACCCCTACGTGTGGTGCGACGCATTTCGCCGAATTCCAGCCGAAATGGCCTCAGGTGTCACGGGTTTTAAGTAGGAAATGGCCATGCAGGGCGGCGATCGGCTTGGCCTCGTCCCCCTGCCAGGCGCGCGCCTGGACGTTGGCCACGCGCCGGCCGTGCTTGGTGATCGTGGCGCGCGCGAGCGTGTCGACCACGCGCGCCGAGCGCAGGTAATCGACCGTGATGTTGATCGTCTTCGGTACCGCGATGCTCTCGACTTCCCAGAGCAGCTTGAAGATGGCGGCGCTCTCCAAGAGCGCGCCGACGGTGCCCCCGTGCAGCGCAGGCAAGACCGGATTGCCGATCAGCTTGTCGACGCCGGGCATGGTCGTGAGCAGATCGCCATCGACGATCCGCACATTGAGGCCCAGGTAGCGCGCGTAGGGGATCGCATCGATCAAGCGATCGAAGCGACCGGTCTTGCGCAGCTCGGCAAGAAACTCCTCGGGGTCCCGGACCGCCATCAGCCGCCTCCGGGTGCGCGAAACGCCTGCGTTCGCAGCATGTACGTCGCGGCCATCGAGGCGACTGGGTCGGCTTCATCACCGTTGTAGGCGACGCCACGCGTGAACGCGACGTTGTGCGTCTTCTTGTAGCACTCCACGCGTGCGAACAAATCTTCGCCAGGCTTCGACGGACGCAGGTAGTCGATGCGCAGATCGAGCGTGGCGATCGGAGTGGGCAAACCAACTGCCGAGATCACGGCCACGCCGCCGGTCGTGTCGAGCATCGAGGTCACGACTCCGCCGTGCAGCACGCCCGACAGCGGATCGCCAACGAGCTCCGCGCTGTACGGGATCTTGGCGACTGCGACGCCGTCCTTCATGGACACCACCTCGAAGCCGAGGCTGCGCGTGTGCGGCGAGATCGAGCCGAAGAGCTTGCCAATGATGCCGTCCAGCGCGCCCATGCGTTCCGTTATCCCACAAGCCAGGCGCGCTCGGCAGGCCAAGTGCGCGTGCGGTGGCATTTGAACGGTATGCTGAACCGATGAGGAGAGCCTCGTACGCGTTGCTCGTGTTGGGCGCTGCCTGGGCGTGCGCTGGCCACTCGAGCGAGCCGAAAGCGACTTTGCGCGCTGCGCCGACGCTTCCACGCGAGTCGGCACCGGCAGCTCCGGCTGCGATCGCGGCGACAGACGCGTCGAGCAACGCGCAGCGGCCAGAACGAGAGCAACTGAGCACAACGGGCGCGGTCCCCGAGCTCGACGCGGCGGTGAGCGAGGCCATTGCAGCAGGTCAACTGCCCGGAGCGGTCGTGATGATCGGGCACCGCGACGGCATCGTGTTCGCGCACGCGTACGGACAGCGCGCCATCGTGCCCACACCGGAGACGATGACGCTCGATACGATCTTCGATCTCGCATCGCTCACGAAACCGTTTACTGCAACGCTGCTGATGCAGCTCGTCGCACGTGGGCGCGTCGCTCTCGACGCACCAGCGGCCACGTATCTCCCCGAGCTGCAGAAGCACGGTCACGCCGCGATCACGGTGCGCCAGCTGCTGGTGCACACGGCCGGACTCGCGGCCGAGAATCCGCTCGGCGACTACGAGCACGGCCGCGACGCAGCGCTTGCTGCCATCTTCGCGAGTCGGCAGCTGACGCCGGCGGGCAGCCGCTTTCACTACAGCGATCTCGACTACGTCGTGCTCGGCGCGCTGATCGAGCGCGTCACGGGAGAACCGCTGGAGCAGCTGGCGGGGCGCGAGCTCTTCACGCCGCTCGGCATGCATGACACGGGCTTTCGACCTGCGCCTGCGCTGCGTCCGCGCATCGCGCCGACCGAGATCCCCGACGACGTGCGCAAGCGCATCGACGTCGCTGCGCGCACGGAGCCCGTGATCCGCGGCGATGTCCACGATCCACGGGCGTTCCTGCTCGGCGGTGTCGCCGGCAACGCGGGTGTGTTCACGACCGCGCGCGATCTCTCACGCTTCGCACAGGCGATGCTGGCCGGCGGCGCGCTCGAAGGCACGCGCGTGCTCGATGCGACGACGCTCGCCACGATGACGACACCGCAGTTTCTGAGCGACGGCGACACCGTGCGCGCGCTCGGCTGGGACATGCAGAGCGAGTATTCCGGGCTGCGCGGCAAGCGGCTGTCGTATCGAGCGTTCGGGCACGGCGGGTTCACGGGCACTTCGCTGTGGATCGATCCCGAGCAAGATCTGTTCGTGATTCTGCTCAGCAACCGCGTGCACCCGCATGGCAAGGGCCACGTGATCAAGCTTGCGGGCGAGCTCGCGGACCTTGCGGCGGAGCGCTTCGGACGCGCTTTGGAACCCGCCGGCTGCGACGCGCTCGCGGGACACGTCGAGACCGGCATCGACGTGCTGCGCGCGCAAGGCTTCGCGCTCCTTGCCGGAAAGCGAATCGGCGTGGTCGCCAACGACGCCAGTCGCGCGCACGACGGTGCACGCACGATCGATTTGCTGCACGACGCGCCAGGCGTGCACGTGGTGTCGCTGTTCGCACCCGAGCACGGCCTCGATCATGCTCGCGAGGGCGCTGTCGCGGACACGACCGACGACGGGAGCGCCCTGACCGTGCATTCGCTCTACGGCAAGACGCGCAAGCCGACCGCCGCGATGCTGCATGGGCTCGATGCGATCGTGTTCGATCTGCAGGATGTCGGCGTGCGCTTCTTCACGTACGCCTCGACGCTGCGCGGCGTGCTCGAAGCGTGCTCGAAGGCGAACGTGGCGGTGTTCGTGCTCGACCGACCCGATCCACTCGGCGCAGCACGCGTAGACGGACCCATGCCGGACGACGGTCACGAGAGCTTCGTGAACTACCACGCGCTCCCGCTCATCCACGGCATGACGCTCGGCGAGCTTGCACGCATGTTGAACGAAGAGCGTCACCTGAACGCGCGCCTGACCGTCATCGACATGCGCGGCTACGCGCGCGAGCTGTCGTTCGGACGCACAGGCCAGCCATGGAGCGCACCTTCGCCGAACTTGCCGACACTCGACGCCTTGGAGCTGTATCCGGCGCTGGCGCTGATCGAAGGCACCAACGTCTCGGTCGGACGCGGTACGGATCGGCCGTTCGGCGTCGTGGGTGCACCGTGGATTGACGCAAGCGCGCTGCTGCGTCGCCTGAGTGACGGGCAACTGCCGGGAATCTCGCTCTCGGTCGTCGATTTCACGCCGACACGCGATCGCTACGCGGGCCAGCTGTGTCACGGCCTGTCGTTGCAGGTCGTCGATCATCGGCGATTTCAAGCACTCCGCACCGGCTTTACGTTGGCTGCCGCGCTCCTTTCGCTGCATCGCGAAGCGTTTCGCGCGGGCGAGATGAGCGCGCTGATCGGCCACACGCAAACGATGGACGCGCTGCTGGCGGGGGCGCCCTTCGAGCAGCTCGCACGCGGCTGGCTGCTCGACCTGATGCGGTTCTCCGTGCGACGCGCGCGCTTCCTCGCCTACCCAAGCTGCGACGCGCGGCCGCTCGTGGTGGCCCCCGCAAAGGAATGATTCGCGACGCACGCACCAAAGCGCTGCGCGTGCTAGACTTCGCGGCCCACATGCCCGCAGTTTCTCCCGTACCCACATCCTCGACTCCGACCCAGGCGCTGCTCGATGCCATCCGCGAGCAGTGCCCGAGCGAGCTGTGGTCGCGCGCGGAGCACATGACGCGCACGGGCACCGTCGACGGCAAGCGCATGCACAACGACGAGATCGAGCTGCGCATCATCACGCGGGGCGGCATGACATCTCCGCGCGTCGTGCTCTCCCCCGCGCAGCTGGACTGGTCGTGCGAGTGCCCGAGCGAACAGCCCGCGTGCATTCACGTCGCCGCAGCCGTGATCGCCGTGCACAAAGCAGAGCATGCAGGCACCGTCGTGACTCGGCTGACGGCGCCTGCCGTCAAGCTCGCGTACCGCCTCGGACGCAAAGAAGGCTCACTCACCATCGAGCGCTTTCTCTCGCAGAGCGGCAAGCTCGTGCCGCTCGAAGTGAGGCTCGCCGCCTGGCGCAAGCGTGACGACGACGACGACGTGCAAGCGAGCTCTGCAGACATGGCGCTCGACATCGCGCTCGGGCCGGTCGTATCGGGCAAGATTCCGCGCCCGCTGATTCAGCGCGTGCTCACGGCGCTCAGCGACTGCACCGACGTGAAGCTCGATGGCGACAAGGTGAAGGTCGGCGAGCCGCGCCCAGTGATCCGCGTGCTGGTCGAAGATCACCCCGAAGGCTTCCGTGTCTTCGCGGAGCAGGATCCCGCGGTGTCCGAGGTGTTCGAGAACGGCGCCGTGCTGCACTCGGGCGTGCTGCGCGCAGTGGGCGCGCTCGAGCTCTCCGGTCGCGACGTCGACGAGCTGCGCAAGGGCCGCGTGTATCCGTTCGGTCAAGTCGCCGACTTGGTCGGGCGCATCCTGCCTGCGCTGCGCGAGCGCTTGCCGCTCGAGGTCATGAGCAAGCTGCTGCCGAGCGCGACAGCGATGGTCCCGCGCTTGCTGATGCAAACCGAGTTCAGCGACGGCGCGCTCTCGGTGCTGCCGTTGCTCGTGTACGGCGATCCGCCGGCTGCGCGCGTGGACGCGGGCAAGCTGCACTACTTGGGCGGCGCGCTTCCGCTGCGCAACGAAGCCAAAGAGCAGCGCTTGATCAACGAGCTGGATGCGCGCCTCGGCCTCGAGGTCGGTCGCACCAGTCGCTTCGCGGGCCTGTCCGCGGTCGAAATGGCCGAGAAGATTCGCCGCATTGGTTCATTGGCCGTCGAAGGCACCGGGCTCGACGCCTGCTTCGTGTACGCACCGCTAGCGCCGGACTTCGATCTGGGCGGCGAGCGCATGCAGCTGCGCTTCAAGTCGATCGGCGAAGAAGGCACCGGCACCGAGCGCCATGCGTCGGCCGAGGCCGTGCTCGACGCCTGGCGTCGCGGCGAGTCACTCGTGCCGCTGCTCGAGGGCGGCTACGCCCAGCTGCCCGAGAACGTGCTGATCCGCGCGGGACATCTGCTAGCCGACCTGCTGGCCGCAAAGACCGACGACGGCTCACTGCCCAGCTGCGCGCTGCCCGACCTTGCGCGTCTGTGCGAAGCGCTGGATGCCCCACCGCCGCCGCGCTTCGAGCGCCTGCGCGCGTTGGCCAGCGACTTCACCGGCATCGATGTCGCCGAGCTACCGAGCGATCTCACAGCGAGCTTGCGCGACTACCAGCGCGACGGAGTCAGCTGGCTCAAGTTTCTGTCGAACGCCAATCTCGGCGCGATGTTGGCCGACGACATGGGCCTCGGCAAAACCATCCAGGCGCTGTGCGTCGTGGGTGCGCCGGCGCTCGTGGTCGCACCGGCCAGCGTGCTGCACAACTGGGTCGCGGAGATTCAGCGCTTCCGCCCCGCGCTGCGCGTGCACACCTATCATGGCCCGAATCGTCAGCTCGACGACACGGCGGACATCACCATCACCACGTACGCGATCCTACGCCTCGACGAAGAGACGCTGCGCGCGCGCGAGTGGGACAGCGTGATCCTCGACGAAGCGCAGAACATCAAGAACGCCGACAGCCAAGTGGCGCGTGCCGCGTTCGGCTTGCAAGCGCGCTTCCGTCTCACGCTCACGGGTACGCCCGTCGAGAACCGACTCGAAGAGCTGTGGAGTCAGTTTCACTTCACGAACCCCGGCCTGCTTGGTGGGCGCAACGACTTCCAAGAGCGCTACGCCAAGCCGATCTCGGAAGGCGACGGCAAGATCGCCGAGCGCCTGCGCGCTCGCATCAAGCCGTTCATGCTGCGCCGCCTCAAGAAAGAGGTCGCACGCGAGCTGCCGCCGCGCACCGACGTGGTCGTTCACTGCACGCTCAACGAAAAGGAGCGCGAGCTGTACGACGCGATCCTCGCCGCCACGCGCGCCAACGTGATCGATCAGCTCAAGGACGGCGGCAACGTGCTGGCCGCGCTCGAGGCGCTGCTGCGCCTGCGCCAAGCCTGCTGCCATCCGGGCCTTCTGCCGGGGCAGGAGGCGGCGTCCTCGTCCAAGCTCGATCTGCTCATGGACTTGCTCGACAAGGTGCTCGCGGAGGATCACAAGGCGCTCGTCTTCTCGCAGTGGACTAGCTTGCTCGATCGCGTCGAGCCGTTGCTCGATGCCGCGGGCGTAGGCTTCGTTCGCCTCGATGGAAGCACGCGCGACCGCGGTGCCGTGGTCGAGACCTTCCAGAGCGACGCGGGGCCACGCGTGATGCTGGTTTCACTGAAGGCGGGCGGCACGGGCCTGAATCTCACCGCGGCCGACAACGTGTTCTTGCTCGATCCGTGGTGGAACCCGGCCGTCGAGGACCAAGCGGCCGACCGCGCGCATCGCATCGGCCAAGAGCGCCCGGTGCTCGTGCATCGCCTCGTGACCGAAGGCACGGTCGAGGAGCGCATGCTCGTGCTCCAGGACAAGAAGCGCGCGCTGGCGCAAGCAGCCACGCACGGCGCCGAGGCTGCGTTCGGCTTGACGCGGGACGATCTGCTCGCACTTCTGGCGTGACGCTGCTCGCGCTGCTCGATGCAGCTGACACGCGGTGACCCAAGGAGCCGACATGGACAGCACGTTCTTGCAGCTGGCGATCGACGAAGCGCGCGCGAACATCGACAGCGGCGGCGGCCCGTTCGGCGCGCTGATCGTGCGAGACGGCAAGGTGCTCGCGCGGGGCGCTAACCGCGTCACCGCCAACCGGGATCCGACCGCGCACGCCGAGGTCATGGCGATTCGCGCCGCGTGCCAGACGCTGGACGACCATCGCCTGACGGGCGCCACGCTGTACGCGAGCACGGAGCCCTGCCCGCTGTGCTTGGCAGCCAGCTACTGGGCGCGCCTGTCGCGCATCTGCTTCGCGAGCACGCGCGACGACGCCGCACGGGCCGGTTTCGACGATGCCGACCTGTACCGCGAGATCGCCCTACCCATCGCGGCCCGCAGCCTGCCGATGACCCACCTGCCCCTGCCGGGCGCGGTCCTCCCGCTCGAGCATTGGGTCGCGCTGGGCGACAAGACACTCTATTAACGCCCCAAGCGCCCCCTGGCGTGCAGTGACGGCGGAATCCGACCCACCCCCCTGCGACCTCGTGCCGGGCGTGCACCGGATGCTTGGCATTCCCGGCTTGCGACTTGCTATCCTTCGCATTACGCCTGCGCGCCACTGCTCCCTTATGACCCGGAAGTCTACATTCCTCGTGCTCCTACTCGCGCTCGCTGCCGGTTGCGCGACGCAGACCGGTCGCGAGTCGGTGCGCGCGGAAGACACGAGCGCCGCGGTCGTCGGCAGCGTGAAGCTGGCCGTACCGGAGCGCGGCTTCCAGGTGACGACGCAGGGCGCGATGGTCGATCCCGGCGATGACGTCCGCACGTGCGAGGTCGTCGCCTTGCCCGGCGGCCCAAGCGACACGTACTACGTCAACCGCATCGAGGCAGCGCTGTCCGCGCACGGCGAGGACGTGGTCGTGAGCGCGGCGCGGCCCGGCAGCGAGACCGAAGCAATCATGGACATCGGCGCGAGCGTGCCCTGCACCCGCGCGGGCGAGGCGTTCGGCGAAGAGCTGACCGACGTGACGGCGACGCAAGCCCGCTACCGTGACCTGCGCTTTCCCGAAGGCGTCGGCAAGATCTTCCACGGCGGCCAGAAGCTCGCCATCGAGCACCACTTCGTGAACGAGACCAACGAGGCGGTGCCGGCGATCGTGAAGCTCTCGTTTCACACGGTCGACAAGAGCGCGGTAGCGCACCTGGCGCGCACGGCGACCTTCAACAACTTCACGATCTACACGCCACCCGGCGGCGAGAGCTCGCACCTCGGCGAATGCGCCGTGCACGAGAACATGCAGGTCAGCAACCTGCTCCGCCGCACGCAGCGCTACGGCACCTCGTTCAGCGTCTGGCGCCTCGGCGGCGAGCGCGACGGCGAGCTGGTCTGGCAGAGCGACGGCCGCCGCGACAGCGAGCGCACGCTGGATACCGCCGCGCTTCACCTCGCGCCGGGCGAAGGCTTCCGCTTCCAGTGCGACTTCCGCAACACGACCGACCGCGAGCTGCGCTACGGCGTCAACGCCTCGGACGAGACCTGTGCGCTCGACGCGACGTTCTGGAGCGATGCAGCTGACGAAGCAACGGCCACGGCTTCCGCGCCCGCCGAGGGCTGTCTGCTATTCAACGTCGACGCCGACGGCATCGCGCGGAAGTGAGCGCTCGCATCGAGGCGCGGAGGATCCGCATACAGGTGTGCGCGTATTAAATGCGCAGGGCTTACGTTGGATTACGTAAGCCCTACGAATACAGCGGTATTTCAGTTGTAGGTCGCCGTGAACAGCAGGTTCAGCGCGCCCGAGCCGAGATGCCCGTCGATGTCGTCCTTGACGCTCATCAACAACAGCTGACCGGCGACGCCAATGCCCCAGTCGTAGCCGACCCACCATTCCTTGCCGACCATCAGGTTGAGGGTCGGGCCGGCCGTGCTGCTGTACTGCTGCCCGGCGTTGTTCTCGAAGGTGACGGTGCCGATGCCGATGCTGCCCGTCAGATAGAGGTCGATCGGCATGAAGTAGTACGTCAGGCCGATGCCGAGCGACGACATGGAGATGTCCCCGTCGAAGCTGTGTGAGCCGCCGCCTTTGATCTTCTCGGACGGGTTCACGATCAGCGTGTTCTGGAAGTCGGCGTGCAGCGCGAGGTTCTCGACGATCGAGCCGCCGATCGAGAGGCCCATGCCGATGCCGGCGCCTTTCCAGCTGACGTTGCTGGCGTTCACACCGCTGCCGCCGAAGCCGAGCGTGAGACGCAGGAAAAAGCCGTCGTGCGAGTAGCGACCAGGCGCGGGATGATCCCACGGGTTCCACGCGCCCTCTTCGATCGGGCCCTCGGGCGGCCCGCCGAGCGGGCGGTACTGAGGCGGTGGGGGCGGAGGCGGGGGTGGCGGCGGCGGCGGCGGGAGCGCGCCAGCGGCGGGAGCGGCCGGTGCCGGCGCTGCTGCCTCGGCAACGGGAGTAGCAGCCGGTGCGGGCGCAGCGGCGGCGGGAGCGGCTACGGGCGCGCTGGGTGGTGCAGCCGGCGGCGGCGGCGGTGCCGGCGGTGCCGCGGTGCCGGCAGTAGGCGCAGCTGGGGCAGCAGGCGCGGCCGCGCCCGGCGCCTTGGCGGGCTTTCCGGCTTCTTGAGCCGCGGCGGGCAGCGCGAGCGCGAGCGCGCAGACGAGCGCAGCAAACGACAGCGCGCTGATACGTGAACCACTCGGATGACGCGGGTTCGAGTTCGACGACATGGGACACACTCCTGGCAAAAGCGAGAGTCTCGAAGGACGAGACCCTGTGGCGCCGGCAACGCGGGCATTAGAGCACACGGAAAAGCGAGCCTCAATCGACGGCGACGGCCGGCCAGAGCCCGCGAGTCACGAAGACGTGCGCTGGCTCAGAGCAGCATCTGGCGAATGTCGCCGAAGACCTGGCAGAGCAGGCTGGTGAAGCGGGCGGCGTCGGCGCCATCGACCACGCGATGATCGTACGAGAGCGAGAGCGGGCAGATCAGCCGGGGCACGAAGGCGCCGTTTCTATGGACGGGCCGGATCGCCGCGCGCGAGATGCCGAGCACGGCGACCTCCGGCGGATTGATGATCGGTGTGAAGGCGGTGCCGCCAATGCCGCCTAAGCTGGAGATCGTCATCGACGCGCCCTGCAGGTCGCCGGGCCCTAGCCGGCGTGCGCGCGCGCGCTCGCTCACGTCGGCGAGCTCTTTGGCGAGATCGCGCAGGCCCTTGATGTCCACGTCGCGGATCACCGGGACCATCAGGCCGTTCGGCGTGTCGACCGCGACGCCTATGTGGAAATAGCGTTTCAGGATCAGGTTCTCGCCGCTCTTGTCGAGCGACGAGTTGAAGCGCGGCATGGCCTCGAGCGCGACCACGAGGCCCTTCATGAAGAACGCGAGCAGCGTCAGCTTCACGTCTGGCTGGTCCGCGCGCATCTTCTTGCGGAACTCCTCGAGCTCCGTGATGTCGGCCTCGTCGAACTGCGTGACGTGCGGGATCGTGATCCAGCTGCGATGCAGGTTGCGACCGGAGACGCGCTGGATCTTGGTGAGCGGCTCGATCACGGTCTCGCCGAACTGCGAGAAGTCGATCTCGGGCGCCTCCGGCAACGCGAAGCCGCCGCCGGTAGCAGCGCTGGGCGCGGCCGTGAGCGTGTGCTTCACGAAGCGCTGCACATCGTCCTTGGTGATGCGTCCGGATTCGCCCGAGCCCTTGACCTGCGCGAGGTCGACGCCGATCTCGCGCGCGAATAGACGAATCGCGGGACTCGCGTAGGGCAGCGCGCCGCGCTCGGGCTTCGGTGCTTCGGCGACGACTGGCGGCGCAGGGGGAATCGTACGCGTGGGGCCACGCTCGAAGCCGGCCGCCGTCGGCGCGCGTGGCGCGGGCGCTTGGGCGGGGGCCTGGGCAGCATCAGCCCGGGACGCGGGAGCGACCACGGTCGGTGCGGCAGCGGGTGCTGTTTCAGCTGACGGCGTCGCAGCCGTGGGCTGCGCTCGGTCGTCGTGCACGTCCAACGTCAGGATCACGGAGCCTTCAGAGACCTTGTCACCAACCTTGACGCTGAGCGCGCGCACGACGCCGGCATGCGGCGCGGGGATCTCCATCGACGCCTTGTCGCTCTCCAGCACGATCAACGACTGATCGCGCTCGACACGCGTGCCGGCTTGTACCAGCACTTCGACCACTTCGACGTCGTGGGCATCGCCGATGTTGGGAACGGTGACGGGCTGATCGGCCATGATGATTACACGCTCGCGGGATGCGCCTTTTCGGGGTCGATGCCATATTTCTCGAGCGCCGCTGCGACCTTGGCAGCGGGCAGGCGGCCGTCGTCACACAGCGCTTTGAGCGCGGCGTAGGCCACATAGCGCCGGTCGACTTCGAAGAAGTTACGCAGGCCGGCGCGCGTGTCGCTGCGCCCGAAGCCGTCAGTGCCGAGCGTCACGTAGCGGCGCGTGAGGAACGGACGGATTTGGTCTGCGTGCAGCTTCACGTAGTCGCTGGCGGCCACGATTGGCCCCGCGGTCTCACTCAAGCAACGTTGCACGTGGCTCGTCTCCGGCGCTGCCGTGGGATGCAGCTGATTGCGCCTGGCGACGGCGTCCGCGTCGCGTCGTAGCTCCGTGAAGCTGGTGACGCTCCAGACGTCGGCTTGCACGCCGAAGTCGCTAGCGAGCAGCTCTGCGGCGGCCAACACCTCGCGCAGGATCGTGCCACCACCGAGCAGCTGGACACGTAGCTCACCTCCGCGAACAGCCGCAGGCTGGTTCACGGGTCCGGAAACAGGCCCGCCCGCTTTCACCTGGTACATGCCGCGCACGATGCCGGTTTCGATCTCGCCCTTGCTCTCGGGCATCGCAGGCATTGCGTACTGCTCGTTGGTGACCGTGATGTAATAGAACTCGGCTTCTTGCTGCACATACATGCGCTGCATGCCGTCGTGGATGATCACGGCCAGCTCGTACGCGTACGTCGGATCGTACGCCCGGCAGGTGGGGACCGTGCTCGCGAGCACGTGGCTGTGACCGTCGAGGTGTTGCAAGCCTTCGCCCTCGAGCGTGGTGCGGCCGGAGGTCGCGCCGATCAAGAAGCCGCGCGCGCGGCTGTCGGCGGCGGCCCAGATGAAGTCGCCGATGCGCTGGAAGCCGAACATCGAATAGAACGCATAGAACGGCACCATCGGGATGCCGTAGCTCGCGTACGAAGTGCCGGCGGCGATGAAGGAGGCGACGGCGCCCGCTTCGCAGATGCCCTCTTCGAGGATCTGCCCCTGCTTGTCCTCGCGGTAGTACATGACCTCGGCCGCATCGACGGGCTCGTACAGCTGGCCCTGCGATGCGTAGATGCCCAGCTGCCGGAACAGGCCTTCCATGCCGAAGGTGCGCGCCTCGTCCGGAATGATCGGCACGATGTGCTTCGCGAACGCCTTGTCGCGCAAGAGCGCCGTCAGGATCCGCACGTACGCCATGGTCGTGGAGATCTCGCGATCGCCTGTGCCCTTGAGTAGCGTATCGAGCGCGGACAACGGCGGCACCGGCAGCGGGGTCGTGTTCTCGCGCCGCTGCGGCAGAAAGCCTCCGAGCTCCGCGCGACGCTCCTGCAAGTACTGAAGCTCGCGCGAGCCCTGCTCCGGCTTGTAGAACGGCGCGTCGCCGATGGCCTCGTCCGAGATCGGAATGCGGTAGCGATCCCGGAAGGCCTTGAGCGCTTCGGCGCCCATCTTCTTCATCTGGTGCGTGGGGTTCTTGCCCTCGCCCTCTTCGCCCGTGCCGTAGCCCTTCACGGTCTTCGCCAGGATGCAGGTCGGCTGACCGACCGTGTTCACGGCGGCGTGGTAGGCGGCGTAGACCTTCTGCGGATCGTGGCCGCCGCGGTTCAAGCGCTTGATGTCGGCGTCGGTCAGGTTGGCGACCATGCGCAACAGCTCGGGGTGCTTGCCGAAGAAGTGATCGCGCGTGTAGGCGCCGTCGCGCGCGGCGTAGTTCTGGTAGTCGCCGTCGACCGCCTCTTCCATGCGCTTGAGCAAGAGGCCCTTCTTGTCCTTGGCGAGCAGGTGATCCCAGCCGTCGCCCCAGATCACCTTGAAGACCTTCCAACCGGCGCCCCGGAAGACGCCCTCCAACTCCTGGATGATCTTGCCGTTGCCACGGACTGGGCCGTCGAGCCGCTGCAGGTTGCAGTTGATCACGAAGGTGAGGTTGTCGAGCTTCTCGCGGGCCGCGAGCGAGATCGCGCCGAGCGACTCGGGCTCGTCCATTTCACCGTCGCCGAGGTAGGCCCAGACGCGCGCCTTGCTCGCCGGGATCAACCCGCGGTTTTGCAGGTATCGCATGAAGCGCGCCTGGTAGATGGCGGTCATCGGGCCGAGCCCCATCGACACGGTGGGGAACTGCCAGAACTTCGGCATCAGCCAGGGATGCGGATACGAGGACAGACCGGGCGCGTCGGTCTCGCGTCGAAAGCGGATCAAGTCTGCTTCCGACAAGCGCCCTTCGAGGAACGCGCGCGCGTACACGCCCGGCGACGAGTGACCTTGGAAGTAGACGAGGTCGGCGCCGTCCGGATGGTCCGGTCCCTTGAAGAAGTGGTTCCAGCCGACATCGTAGAGCGTTGCAGCCGACGCGAACGTGGAGATGTGTCCGCCGATGCCGGGGAACTCGTGGTTGGCGCGCACGACCATCGCCAACGCGTTCCAACGGACGAAGGATCGGATCCGATACTCGAGCTCTTGGTCGCCCGGGTTCCGCGCTTCGTCGTTCAGATGGATCGTGTTGAGGTATGCGGTCGTCGCGTTGTACGGCAGGTTCGCACCGGCGCGGCGCGCCTTGTCGATCAACGCTTCGATCAGGAAGTGAGCACGCTCGATCCCGACTCGGTCTACGACCGAATCGAGCGCGTCCAGCCACTCTTGGGTCTCTTCTGGATCGCGGTCGTCGTTGAGACTCATTGTGCCACCTCGGAGATCCTAACCCCCCCGCGAGCGCGTGAGCAAACTACATGATAAATCGGACGCTTGCGGTCCGAATGAAGAACCTCGAAGCGACTTGCGAAACCCGTGTACTGTAGTGGTCGCGGTGAGCAGCCTGCGCGGGAACAGGAGCACGGGACGATGAAGATCGCGGTGGTGGGCGGCACGGGCAAGGAGGGTCACGGCATGGCGCTGCGCTGGCTGCGTGCCGGCCACGAAGTGTTCATCGGCTCGCGCGACGCGGCCAAGGCCAAGGCCAAGGCCGACGAGCTGCGTGCGATCGTGGGTGATACCGCGAAGGTCCAAGGCGGCGACAACGTAAGCGCCGTTCGCAGCTCTGCCGTCGTGCTCTTGAGCGTGCCCTACTCGGCGCACGGCGAGACGCTGCAGAGCCTCAAGGCCGAGCTCGCGGACCGGATCATCATCGATATCACCGTGCCGCTGGTACCTCCGCAGGTTCGGCGCGTGCACTTGCCGAAGGGCCAGTCGGCGGCGCTCGAGGCGCGGGCGATTCTGGGCGAAGGCGCGCAGCTGGTGGCGGCGCTCCATCACGTGAGCTCGCTGCACCTGGCAGCCGAGCACGACATCGAGTGCGACGTGCTGGCGTGCTCCGATCACGAGGCCGCGCTCGAGGTCGCGATGGATCTCATTCGCGATCTGGGAGCACGTGCGATCCATGCCGGGCCGCTGGCGAATGCCGTAGCGCTCGAGTCACTGACCCCTGTGCTGCTGCACATCAACAAGCACTACAAAGGCCCGGGCGTAGGCATTCGCATCACCGGCCTATGAGCGAGCGCAGCTCAGAACTTCATCGCGACGGCGCCGGCGCAGGAGCCGGGCAGACACACGAGCGAGGCGGTCGGCGCGCTGGCGGCGGGGGCGCTCTCGTTGCCGCCGCTGGCAGCATCGAGGATGAACAGCACGACGCCCGTGCCGGCAACTGCCAAGCCGCCGAAGAACAGCGCATCGCCGACAGCAGCCAGCGTGCTGCCGCTGCTCTTGAGATCGCTCACCTGCTTGACGGTGACCTTGCTGGGATCACAGGTCATGTTCGGGCACTTGCTCGAGAGCTCGCTCTTCTTGCTCGACGACATGCCCCAGAACACGGCGCCGCCGATCGCGAGCGCGCCGCCGCTGCCCATGAGTACCCACGGCAAGATGCTCTTGGGCTCATCGGCGGGCTTGCTCGGCTGCACGGCCGCGGCGGGCGCGGCCTCGGCTTGTGCGGCGACAGGTTGCTGCTGCGCCTCTGCTGCAGGTTGCGCTGCGGCCTGGGCCGCCGGCTGCGGCGCGGTGCCATCGGCCAAGCTGCGGTCGAGCGCTGCGAGGCGAGCTTCCAGCTGGCCACGGTTCTCGACGTCCTGCTGCAGCTCGAGGTACTTGCGCAGCGACTCGGCGGCGTGGCGCGTGTCGTTCGCGTCGCGGTACGCGAGGTAGATGTTGTACAGCAGCGCTGAGCGCTGCGAGATGCGATACGCCTCTTCGAACTCGATGGCGGCTTGAGCGAAGTTGCCGTTGTCGTAGTACGCGCGACCCAAGCGGAAGTGACCGCGGGCTTTCTCCTCGTCCTCGGGCGAGACGGCGCCCGGAGCAGGCGTCGCGGAAGGAGCTTGCGCTTGCGCTGCTCGTGGCACGAGGGCGTCGGCGGCAAGCACCGACAACACCAACCCCGTGAGCGTTGCAGAGCAGACCGAGCCGAACACGAAGCGCGCGAAACGAGTCGCCATGAAGTTCTCCGCGGAAGGGCGCGAGCGCGCCAATGCAGCCAGATATTACACCGTACGCAGCGCGCTGTCGCGACCGACCGCCGGCGGACGGCGCACGATCATGTTGGCTTGCGTCGGCTCCGCCATCAGGCAACGATGCCGTCGCGCGCGCACGCGGGGCACGGGAAAAGGACGGCTACGTGGTGGACAATGTCGGACGCGCAGCGGTGACCTGCACCGAACGCCTTACACTGACGGCCGTGGCCGGGCTGCCACGCATCGAGCCTGGCGATGATCTGGCCACGCTGCTGAGCGCGGCGCTTGGTGCACAGGGGCTGACTCTAGAAGATGGCGACGTGCTCGTGGTGGCCTCGAAGGTCGTCGCGAAAGCCGAGAACCGTTACGTCGATCTTTCCACGATTACGCCCTCCCCGCGCGCGCTGGAGCTGGCGGCGCTGACCGAGAAAGATCCGCGCGTCGTCGAGGTAATCCTGTGGGACACGCTGGCGGTGTCGCGTGCGCAGCGGAACGTGCTGATCGTGCGCCACCACGGCGGACACGTGAGCGCCAACGCCGGCGTCGATCAAAGCAACGCGCAACCGGCAACTGCGGGGGCAGCCAGCGGTCCGTGGATCTTGCGATTGCCTGCCGATCCGGATGCCTCGGCGGCGCGACTGCGCAGCGCGCTCGAGGCCAAGCTGGGCGCGACGATCGGCGTGATCATCAGCGACTCGTTCGGACGACCGTTTCGGCAGGGCACCGTGGGGACGGCGCTCGGGGTCGCCGGGTTTCCCGCGCTCTACGATCAACGCGGCCTCTCGGATCTCGATGGCCGCGTGCTGGAAGCGACGATCACGGCGCCCGCGGATCAGCTGGCTGCGGTCTGCGATCTCGTGGCGGGGCAGGCCGGCGAAGCAAGAGCGGCAGTGCACGTGCGCGGCCTGCGTTTTGCCGCAGCTGACGGCGGAGCGCGCGTGCTCTGCCGCCCGGTGGACGGAGACGTCTACCTGTGAGCGCCACACGTCCGAAGCAGGTGGTGTGTCTGTCCGGAGGCGTGGGCGGTGCGCGCCTGTGCCATGGCTTGGCAAGAGCGCTCCCACCGGAGCAGCTGACGCTGATCGTGAACACCGGCGACGACTTCCGGCACTGGGGCCTGTACATCTCGCCCGACGTCGACACCGTGATGTACACGCTCGCCGACCTCGCCGACGTGGCACGCGGCTGGGGGCTCGCCGAAGAGTCGTTCACGACGCTCGAGATGGTCACCCGCTACGGTGGCGAGACCTGGTTCCAGCTGGGCGATCGCGATCTGGCCACGCACGTGCTCCGCAGCCAATGGCTGCAGGAAGGGCAGACCCTGACTGCAATCACCGGGCGCCTGTGCGGATCGCTCGGCGTGGGTGCGACCATCCTGCCGATGAGCGATGCACCCTGCCCTACGATGATCGAGACCGTGACGGGAACGCTGAGCTTTCAACGCTGGCTCGTGCAGGAGCGCGCGGCCCACGACGTGCTGCGGGTGTTCTCGAACGGGGACGCGCGCGCCAGCGACCAGGTGCTGCGCGCGATCGAGGCGGCTGACCTGGTGGTGTTCGGGCCGTCGAACCCGTACGTGTCGGTCGATCCGATTCTCGCGTTGCCAGGCGTGCGCGAGCGCATCGCCCGAAAGCCCGTGGTGGCCGTGAGCCCGATCGTGCACGGAGCCGCCATAAAAGGGCCGCTCGCGCGTATGCTGCAAACCATCGGCAAGACCGAGCCTACGCCGGGAGCGATTGCCGAGCACTACGCCGGGCTGCTCACCGGCCTAGTCGTCGAGCACGGCGACGACGCGAGCTTACCAGCGCTCATGACTCACGATGGCCATGCGCTGCGCGTTCTGGCCAGCTCGACGATCATGCAGACGCGCGAGCAGAGCCTTTTGCTCGCGCGCGAGGTGCTGCAGTTTGCGGAGAATTTGTGATCTGGGCCGTCGTGCCCATGAAGGCGTTCGCGCGCGGCAAGTCGCGGCTGCGCGGCTCGTTCGACGACGAAGAGCGCGAGCGGCTGGCGCGCGACATGTTCCGCCACGTGCTCGCGATCACGCGCTCGGCCCCCGAGCTGGCCGGCACGCTCGTGATCACCGACGGCGACGACGTCGCGCAACTTGCAGCCGACGAGGGCGCGATCCCGATGCGTGACCCGAGTGCGGAAGGAACGCCACGCGGGCTGGCGCGCGTGGTGGACGCGGCGCTGCTGGAGCTCGAAGTGCGCGGCGTGAGCCAGGCCCTGGTACTGATGGCGGATCTCCCGCACCTGCAATGCGCAGACGTAACGGCCGTGCTCGGCGAGCTGACGAAGCACGACGTGGTGATTGTGCCCGACCTCGCCGAGAGCTTCACGAACGCGCTCGCACTGCCCTTGTCACGCGGCTTTCGCACCTGCTTCGGCGCAGCCGGCAGCGCGCAGCGTCACCTCGCGCACGCCCGCGAGCTGGGCCTATCCACCCGCACGCTGCACAACGCGCGCATCGCGTTCGACGTAGACACCCCGGAGGCAGCGGGTGCGAACGTGCTACCCAACCGTGAGCAGAACACGTGACTGACGCGCTTTGCGCGTGAGCTCTTCGTAGCTACCGAACACGGCGACGGCGTCGTCCACGCGGTCGAGTGGGTGCCCGGGATCGGCGTGGGCGCCTTCGGAGAAGGTACGCAGCACGGTGTAGCGCGTGTTGCGCTCGGCGGGTACGCGGTCGATCGCCCGGATCGCTGCGTGGAGCTCACGCGGACGCATGAGCTGGCCGTGCAGCGCGCCTGCGGAGGTCGAGATGCTCTCGTTCATGAGCGTGCCGCCGAGGTCGTTCGCACCCGCTCGAAGCATGCGCTGCGCGCGTGGCACGCCCTCTTTCACCCAGGACGTCTGGATGTTGCGAAAGCTGGCGCCGAGGATCAGCCGCGACAACGCGATCAGCCGCGTGACGTCGTCCTCGGTCGGGCCGGGACGAACGTCGGGCAACATGCGCTTCAAATGGAGCGGCGCCTCGGCGTGTACGAACGAAAGCGGCACGAACTCGCTGAAACCGCCGGTGTCGCGCTGGATCGAGCGCAGAAGATCGAGGTGTCGCATACGCTCTTGGTGCGTCTCGATGTGTCCGTACATGATGGTCGACGTGGTTGGGATCTGCAGCTCGTGCGCCGTGGTGATGACCTCGATCCACTCGGCCGTCGAGATTCGTCCGCCCGCCAGCCGCTTGCGCACGCGGTCGTCCAGGATCTCGGCCGAAGTACCCGGCAGCGAGCCAATACCCGCGGCTTTGAGCTCTTCGAGGTAGGCGCGCACGGGCATGCCCATGAGTTCGGCGCCGTACTTCACTTCCTCCGGTGAGAACGCGTGCACGTGCAGCGCAGGCGCAGCTGCTTTCACGGCGCGCAACAGATCGAGGTACAGGGTGGGCTTGGCTCGCGGCGGCAAGCCCGCTTGGATGCACACTTCGGTCGCGCCCAGGCTTTCCGCTTGCAGCACGCGACGCACGATCTCGTCTTCATCGAGGAAGTAACCCTCCTCGGAGCGGCCGGTGCGAGAGAACGCGCAGAACTTGCAGGCCTTCACGCACAGGTTGGTGAAGTTGATGTTGCGGTTGACGACGTAGCTGACGAGGTCGCCGGCTTGCTGTTCACGCAGGCCATCGGCGACGGCGACGAGCGCGGCGAGATCCGCACCCGTTGCGTCGCATAGCAGCACGGCGTCGGGCACGCTCAAATCGGCGCCGCCGAGCACGCCTTCGAGCACGCTGCGCGTGTCCGCGCTTGCCAGAGCCAAGATGGCTTCGTCGACGTGGCTCATGGCGCACCTGCTGCGAGCCCTGGCGCACTCTCGCTCACGTCAGCTGCATCGCGACCGACCGTCGCGAGGTCAGCGACGTTTTGCACGCGCTCGAGTCGATCGCGGGCGCGCACGCTCGCGCTCAGCAAGCTCGCATCCAGAAAGGTCGGATCGTTCGCATAGCGTGGATAAATGGGCAGACGCGGCCGCAGCGTGAACCCCAGCGCCGCGCAGCTCTGCTCGAGGCGCTCTAGGTGCGGCCACGGGTGACGCGGATTGATGTAGTCGGGCGTGACCGGCGAGATGCCGCCGAAGTCGTTGATACCGGCGCGCACGAGCAGTGCAGTGCGAGCCGGGTTGAGGTTCGGTGGCGCCTGCACGCTCACGTCCGCCGGCAAGATGAGCCGTGCAAGCGCGACCGCGTGCGCCATCTCGAGGTCGTCCTGCTCGCTCACCTCGTCCATGACGATGCCCGGACGCGGCGTGAAGTTCTGCACGATCACTTCTTGGATGTGGCCGTAGCGTGCGTGCGCATCCGCGATCGCCAGCAGGCTCTCGACACGCTCGCGCCGCGTTTCACCGATGCCGATCAGAATGCCGGTCGTGAACGGGATCGCGAGCTCGCCCGCTTCGACGAGCATGCGCATGCGGCGCTCGGGTCGCTTGTCGGGCGCACGATGGTGGGGCATGCCCTTCTCGCACAAGCGCGGACTGATGTTCTCGAGCATCAGCCCGAGGCTGACGTTGACGGATCGCAAACGCAGCATGTCTGCACGCGACAGCACGCCGGCGTTGGTGTGCGGCAGAAGGCCATGCGTCAGCGCACACCGGCCTGCCCACTCGAGGTAGTCGACGGTGCTGGTATGACCCAGCGTGTCGAGCGTGCGCCGATAGGCCGAGAACGCACCTTCGGGCTTGTCGCCGAGACAGAACAGCGCTTCGACGCAGCCCTGCTCTTGCGCGCGCGCGAGCCAGAGCTGCACCTCGTCGTGCGTCATGGTCCACTCGCCGCTATCGCCAGGTGACTTGCGGAACGAGCAGTAGTCGCAGCGATTGCGGCACAGGTTCGTGAGCGGCAGGAACACCTTCGGGGAGAAGGTGAGCGTGCTCCCGTAGCGCGCGTCGCGCAGCCCGGCGGCCTCAGCCATCAGCGCATCGATCGTGCGTTCGTCCGCCTCGGCCAGCGCGCGGGCATCCGGGGGAGATATCGCGGTTTCCCCACAGAGCCGCAGGCCGCTTCGGGGGGTTGTCGACGACAGCTCGTTCATGGAGGGTTCCGGGGACGCCGCGTCTGCCGACCTTTCCCTACGCGCCAGCGCGAGTCAAGCCGTTACACGCTGCTACAGCGTACCACCATGACGGCGCCAGCCGAGTCGCGGTAACATCATCGCCTACCACCGTGGCCACGCGAACAGGGGAACTCATGCACGCGAGAGCTTGGCTCGTGTCTGCCACGTTGGTCGCAAGCATCACGCTCGCAGGCTGCTTCGGCAGCAGCAGCAGCAAGAGCTCGAGCAGCGGGACTGGCACCTCGACGACGCAAGCGGCCGAAGCACTGACCAAAGCCGTGTCGTTCGAGAACGGCGAGCTGGTCAGCGGCTTGATTCCGCCCGACACCGCCATGGAGGTCTCGCTCTTGCCGAGCCCTTCCGATCCGGTGTCGCCGGGTGACGACGCGTTGATGTCGTTCGACGTCGAGAACCCGGATGACGCGAACGCCGTCGAGCTGGCGCTGATCCAGTTCGATCCGACCAGTGAGCACTTCGAAGTCACGCCGCCCGCGAGCGATGCAGGCGTAGCGGATGCAGGTGCGGCCGATGCGGGACGAAGCGACGCGGGCCCTGGCGACGCAGGCGCGCCGCGCAAGGTCAGCCGTCACCGCTTCAACCTGGGCTACAAGATCAAGGCCGACGTGTGCGCGAAGCTGTGCGACACGACGTTCGCGATCAAGGTGAAGCAAGCGGTCAAGCTGAAGGACGGCAAGATCAGCAAGACTGCGCTCGCGACGATCACGCTCGATTGCACCGCGACCGGCGACCACACGTACTGCGGCAAAACCTCGAGCAGCACCATGAGCGACGCCGCGGTCGCCGCAGCGATCGTGAACGGCTACATCAAGCTGCAGACGAGCGCGTGCATGTGCGTGGCGACTGCGTCGGCTGGCAACCCGCCTGCCGACGCGGGTGCGGGCAATGCGTCGGGCTACGATTGCAACGTGAAGAACACGGACGCGCCGTGCGCCACGAAGGCGTTCACCAACCACGTGAGCATGCTGGGCGATCAGCTGAGCTGCATGCAGAAGTACCTGGCCGAGGGGCAAACGTGCATCGATGCCGCCAAGTGCGACACGACGAAGGTCGCGGCCTGCGACGTGCTCAATAACCGACTAGCCGATGGCGGCAAGAACGACCCGCTCACGACTGCGTGCGGCGCGTTCCCCGCTCCGCTGCAGACCGAGCTCGATGCGTGCGGCGGCGGCAACAGCGGGAAGATCGCCACGTTCGCGTGCAACGACAATCCGTCCCAGGTCCTGATGCAGTCGCAGCTCTGCGACGGCAAGATGGATTGCAAGGACGGCATCGACGAGATGGTGTGTCTGACGTGCAAGCAGCCGAGCAGCCAGCGCTACACGATCTACCAGCACTGCGACGGCACGCCGAGCTGCAAGGACGGTTCCGACGAGACGAGCTGCACGTTCGCGTGCCTCGACAAGAGCGGCAATGTGCCGTTCGTGAAGCTCTGCAACGGGACGCCGGACTGCAAGGACGGCTCCGACGAAGCATGCACCGGCGCAACGACGAGCGAGTTCCCGTGCGGCGACGGCAAGACCGTCCCGCTCTCCAAGTACTGCGATGGAACGGGTGATTGCGCGAGCGGCTTCGACGAGGCGCAGTGCCCGACCAAGCCATGACCCCGCACAAAGCCCGACGCTACGACCCCGAGCGATGCCGGGGCCCGGGCATCACCGACCAGACCGGCGGCTTGCCCGCCTGCGACGCCCCCTGTACGAGCTCGGGTGGCACCTGCACCGGCGGGAGCTGCACGATTGCCTGCGGCTGACTTCCGGGACCCGGCGCAATTTGCGGCGCGCGCGGGGCGGTACTCCGGAGGCGCGGCCCGGTGCCTCGTGCTAGGGTCGCGCCGCCATGGACTCCCTGCACAAGCTCATCGAAATCATCGCCAACAACCCCGCGGATCTGATCAAGCTGATCCGGGACCCCTCGCAGTTCGCGGACCTGGGCTATTCGGTGCTCGCGCTGATCGTGTTCCTCGAGACCGGCGCGATGGTCTTCTTTCTGCCGGGCGATTCGTTGCTCGTGACCGCGGGCGTGTACGCCGCGACCGGCAAGCTCGATCTCTTGACGCTGAACGCGATCCTGATCCCAGCTGCGGTGCTCGGACCGGTGCTGTCGTATTTCATCGGCGCCAAAGCGGGACCGCTGCTCTTCAACCGGCCGCGCTCGCGCTTCTTTCGCCCCGAGCACATCAAAGCTGCGCACGACTTCTACTTGCTGCACGGCGGCAAGGCGATCGTGATCGCGCGCTTCATGCCGGTGATGCGCACGTTCGTGCCCGTCGTCGCCGGCATCGCGCGCATGCCCTACGGCGCGTACACGATGTTCAGCGCAATCGGCGCAGCCGCATGGGTGCTGTCGATGACCGTGCTCGGGTACTTCGTGGGTCTGACGCCGCTCGGCAAGCACATCGAGGCGGTGATCATCGTGGTGATCGTGCTCTCGCTCATGCCAGGCCTGATCGCATGGCTGAAGTCGCGTGGTGCAGCTCCCGCCAGCGCGACCTCGACCGACAAGCCCTGAGCCTGCGCGTGTCGTCAATCGCCGAGGTACGCGGCTCGTACCTCGGGACTGTTCAGCAGGTTCTTGCCGCTGTCCTCGAGCACGATTTTACCGGTCTGCAGCACGTAGCCGCGCTGCGCGATGCGTAGCGCCATGTGCGCGTTCTGCTCGACGAGCAAGATGGTCGTGCCCTGCGCGTTGATCTCTTGGATGACCTTGAAGATGGTCTGGACGACCAGCGGGGCAAGGCCCAATGAAGGCTCATCGAGTAACAAGAGCTCGGGGCGCGCCATCAGCGCGCGCGCGATCGCCAACATCTGCTGCTCACCGCCGCTGAGCGTGCCGGAGAGCTGCTGCTGACGTTCCTTCAAGATCGGAAAGAGGGTGTACGCGCGCTCGATGCCCTCGCGGATCTCGGCCTTGTCTTTGCGCTGGTACGCACCGAGATCGAGGTTCTCGCGCACGGTCAGGTTCGCGAACACCTGACGGCCTTCCGGCACGTGGCACAAGCCGAGCGCGACGATGCGATGCGGTGCGAGTGTCTCGATCTGGGCAGCGCCCTTCCAGAGGATCTCGCCTGCGCTCGGCCGATGCAGACCGCTGATCGCGCGCAACAGCGTGCTCTTGCCCGCGCCGTTGCTGCCGATCAACGTGACGATCTCACCGGCCGCGACCGTGAGCGACACGCCTTGCAGCGCGTGAACGGCGCCGTAGCGCACGTGCAGGTTACGAATCGTGAGCAACGGGCTCCCCGAGGTAGGCCTTGATGACACGCTCGTCGATTTGGATCTGCTCGGGCTTGCCGACGGCGATCGTCTCACCGTGGTCGAGCACGGTGATGCGCTCGCACATCTTCATGATCAGCTTCATGTCGTGCTCGATGATCAGAATGCCGAGCTGCAGCTTTTCACGGATCAGCCGGATCTGTTCCATGAGCTCCACCTTCTCCTGCGGGTTCATGCCAGCGGCGGGCTCGTCGAGCAAGAGCAGCTTGGGGCGCGTGGCCAGCGCGCGCGCGATCTCGAGCCGGCGCTGCTCGCCGTAGGAGAGCGTGCCGGCTGCCTCGTGCGCGCGCGCCGCGAGCCCGAGCAGCGTGAGCGTGGCCATGCACTGCGCGTGCAGCTCGGCGTTGTGACGCGCGAATGCCGCGGTTCGAAACAACATAGCAACCGGTGCGCGCGCGATGTGCTGGTTGGCGCCGACCACGACGTTGTCGAGCACGCTCATGTTTGGAAACAGGCGAATGCCCTGGAACGTGCGCGCGATGCCGGAGCGGTTGATCCGAAACGTGGGCAAGCCGGCGATGCTCTGGCCCTGCATGCGGATCTCGCCGCGATCGGGGCGATACACGCCGGTGATCAGGTTGAAGACCGTGGTCTTGCCAGCGCCGTTCGGACCGATCAAGCCCACGAGCTGCCCCGCGTCCAGCGTGAAGCTGAACGCGCTGACGGCCTTGAGGCCGCCAAACGTCAGCGAGCAGTCCGTGAGCTCCAGAAGCGCCATTGCGTGATCTCGTGGCGACCTAAAAGGCCGCCGGGCCTCGTCAACATCATCACGATCAGCAACACCGAGTAGATGATCATGCGGTAGTCCGCGAGAAACCTGAGCGCTTCGGTGAGCACCGTGAGCACCGCAGCAGCGATGATCGCGCCGCTGATGCTGCCCATGCCACCGAGCACGACCATCACCACCACTTCGACGCTCTTCAGGAATGTGAACGAGTTGGTGTGGATGTAGCCGATGAAGTGCGCGAACAGCGCGCCCGCCACGCCGGCCCAGAACGCACCCAGCACGAACGCCGTGATCTTGTAGCGTGTGGTGTCGATGCCCATGGCAGCGGCGGCGATCTCGTCCTCGCGCACCGCAGTGAACGCTTTGCCGAGCGGCGAGTGCACCAGGCGCCAGATCACGAGCACGCACACGATGGTGCAGGCATAGACTGAGGCAAAGTCGCTGAGCGGAGGCATGCCGCCGAGGCCACGCGCGCCGCCAACGGCTGCAGTGTTGAGAATCACCACGCGGATGATCTCGCCGAAGCCGAGCGTGGTGATGGCGAGGTAATCGCCACGCAGGCGCAGCGTGGGCAGACCGACGACCAGGCCGGCGAGCGCGGCTGCCAAACCGCCGGCCAAGAGAATCGCCGGCAGCGCCAGCGCAGCGGGCCAGCCGTTCACCAAGAACAAGCTGCAGGCCGCGCTCACGTACGCACCCACCGCCATGAAGCCGGCGTGTCCGAGCGAGAACTGGCCGGTGATACCGTTGATCAGGTTCAAACTGACGGCGAGCATCGCGTTGATGCCGATGTAGACGATGATCTGCAGGTAGTACGAGTTCACGGTCTGCGAGAGCAGCCAGCCGACGGGCCACTGGGCGGCGACGAGCAGAAGCGGCACGGCGTTGCGCTTGAGCAGCTCCATCAGACTTTCTCGACCGTGACCTTGCCGAACAAGCCTGCGGGACGCACGAGCAGCACCACGATCAGGATCACGAACGCGACGGCGTCGCGGTAGGTCGAGCTGAAGTACGCAGCGACCAGCGTCTCGGTGACACCCATGACCAGACCACCAACGACCGCGCCAGGGAAATTGCCGATGCCGCCGAGCACGGCCGCGACGAACGCCTTCACACCCGGCAAGACGCCCATCAGCGGCTCGATCTTCGGGTTGCGCAGGCCGACCATCGCACCGGCCGCGGCAGCGAGCGCGGAGCCGATCACGAACGTGACCGAAATGACGGTGTTCACGTTGATGCCCATCAGCGACGAGGTCTCGAAGCTGAAGCTGACAGCGCGCACCGCGAGGCCGATCTTGGTGCGCAGCACGATGAAGCGCAGCACGACCATCAGGAACAGCGACACGCAGATCACGAGCAGATCGATGTTCGTGAGCACGACCGCGCCGGCCTTGAACAGCGAGCGCGACTCGATCAGCTGTGGAAAGAACTTGGGATCCGGACCGAACACGCGCTGGCCACCGAACTCGAGCAGCATGGAGACGCCGATCGCGGTGATCAGCATGCTCATGCGCGGCCTATTGCGCAGCGGCCGGTAGGCGACCAGCTCGATCAGCGCACCCAGCGCACCGCAGATCAACATGGACGACGTCAACACGATTACGAAGCCGATCGTGGACGGCGCCACGGCGAAGCCGAGCCAGTGCGCGAGGTAGTACGCCATCATCGCGCCGACCATGTACACGTCGCCGTGGGCGAAGTTGATCAGGCGCAGAACGCCGTAGACCATGGTGTAGCCGAGCGCGATCAGCGCGTAGATCGCGCCCCAGGCCAAGCCGTTGATCAGTTGTTGGAGAAGTTGGTCCACGAAAAAACCGCGCTGCCTTGCAGGGCGCGCCTTTCAGGCGCGCGCGCTTCAGGGCGCAACGGACTCGACGAACGTGAAGCGGCCAGCGTCGATCTTCAGCACCACGATCGATTTCTGCGCGTTGCGCTGCGCGTCGATCGTGATCGTGCCGCTCACGGCGGCAAAGTTCTTGGTCGCGGCCAGCGCATCGCGAATCTTCGGACCCTCAGTGGAGCCTGCGCGCGTGATCGCGTCGGCCATCATCATCATCGAGTCGTAACCGAGCACGGCCATCGCATCGGGGACCTTGCCGGCATTGCGCTGCTTGTAGGTGTCGATGAACTTCTTCACCTCGGGACGGTTCTCCTGCTCGGAGTAGTGGTTGGTGAAGTACGTGCCATCGACCGCGGCGCCGCCGATCTCGGTGGTCTTCGGGCTGTCCCAGCCGTCGCCACCGAGCAGCGGAACGGTGAGGCCTAGCTCCTTCGCCTGACGGGCGATCAGCGCGCACTCCGTGTAGTAGCCCGGCACGAACACCGCCTCGGGGCTCTTGGTCTTGATCGAGGTGAGCTGGGCTTTGAATTCGATGTCGCCCTCGCTGTAGCTCTCCTCGGCGACGATCTCGGCACCGAGCTTCTTTGCGGTTTCGCGGAAGTATTGAGCGAGACCAACCGAGTAGTCGTTCTTGGTGTCGGTCAGGATCGCGAAGCGCTTTAGCTTCAGCGAGTTGACGGCGAACTTGGCCATGGTCGAGCCCTGAAACGGGTCAATGAAACACGCTCGAAAAATGTAGTCGCCGGCCTCGGTGACCTTCGGGTTGGTCGACGCAGGCGAGAGCATCGGGATCTTGTTCCGCTGACACTGCGGCGCGGCGGCGAGGCTGCGGCTCGACGCCACCTCGCCGATCACCGCCACCACATTGTTCTGCTTGATCAGCTTGAGAACCGCGCTCACCGCTTCCTCGGGCTTGCTCTGGTCGTCCTCGGTGACGACCTTGACCTTCTTGCCCAAGAGCCCACCGCGCGCATTGATCTCGTCGAGCGCCTGGAGCACGCCCGCGTGCGTGGAGGTACCGAACGTGGCGGTGCCGCCCGTGAGCGAGCCGAATTCGCCGATCACGATCTCGTCGGTTTTGCCTTTGCAGCCCGTGACGCACAGCAGCACGCACGGCAGCACGCACAGTAGCGCGCACAGCAGCGCGAACACGGAGACCGTCGTGGACCGGCGAGCGGAAATCGGATGGGCCATGGCTGCGACGAAAATACACGCCGTGCGCGCATGTGGGAAGCGCGCTGGCTTATGGGCGCAGCAGGCGTTCCTCGAAGGCCGGCAGGATCAAGCGGGCGAACCTGCGGGGTTGGACCACACCGCGACGCACCAGCAGCTCTTCCGCGCGCGCCACCTGGTCTTTGCCTTCGGCGCCCCCTATCAGTTGTCCGTGCGCGCGCTGCGCGAACACGTGCAGAAACGACCCGGTGCCCGCCTCGACACGCGCACGCACCATCGGCTCGAGCGCCGCCTTGGCCGCGGCCGGCTGCCGGCGCGCCAGCGCGACGGTAGCGGTCAGCAAGCGGACGTCGTCCATGAAGCACGGGAGGTCCAGCGCCTCGAGGGCACGCGTGTACTTCGCCGCCTGCTCGATGCGTGGTGCGTCCTGGCCGCTGACGCCCGCGCTGATCACGAGCCCGAGGCGCGCGAGCAACATCAGCACGCAGGCGCGCCAGAACGGCACGGTGCCGAGCGCCTCCGAGAGCGTGGGAAGGAGCGCATCGTAACAACCACGGCACGCTTCGATGTCACCGCGATACAGATGCACCGCGGCCTGCGAGAGAGCACCCGTCATCGCACTGAGCTCGGAGCGCGCATGGACGCCACCGGAGGCCTGCGCCAGCAGCACCAGCGCGCCCTTGGCGTCGTCGGCCGCAAGCGAGCCGACCGCAAGCAGCTGACGCAGCCGGCCTTCACTCAACGGATCGCCACGCTCACCCGCCTCGCGTAGCCACTCGCGCAGCTGGACCGGGTTCGCCTCGCGGTGCACGACGAACTGGGCATGCGCGAGCGCCATCCGGCTGGTCCGCATCTCATAGGCGCCGCCGCGACAGTGGTTGCGCAGAATGTCTTCCGCGGTCACGAGCTCGGGCAACGCGGCCTCGACGCGTCCATCGCTGTACATCGAAAGGCCACGCGAGAGCGCGAGCAGCGCGCGTGCCTCCGACTGCTCGATGCGCCGTGCCAGTGCTTCACCGACATCGAGAGCGCCGGAAAGCGCGAGCTTCGACAGACGGCTGAACGGTCCGTCGACGTGGGTATGAAAGAGCACCAGGCCCCGCACGATGCGCAGAGGCTCGCCGATCTCCAGCGCATCGATCAGAAAGCGCGTCACCAGGGGCAAAGGCCGCGCGACTTCGTGGGAGAGCAAGCCGCGCGTGACGCCCCACAGAAGATCGAGCCGGCGTAGCTCGGCGGCCTCGACCTGCGCCGGCGTACGCTCCACGAAGCCAAAGCCCCGCGCACGGATCTCGCGCCACATGTAACTGGCCTGCGTGATCGCGTCGTGGAACGAGTCCGGCAGCGCGACGCCCAAGCTCGTCAGCGGTTCCTTCAGCAGCGCGAGCCCCGGTTCCAGCTGACCCGCGAACAGCAGCTCCGCACCCGCGCGCGCCTCGAGCTCCATCGCCTCGGCGGGCGGGGCGACCTTGGCGGCGTCGGCGTAGGCAGTCGCGGCTGCAACGCCACGACCCGCCTCGACCAAGGCATCGGCCCAGCGCACGAGCAGCTCACGACGCCGCTCGGGGTCGGGCGAGTGCTCGGCCGCGATGCCGTACAGGCGTGCGGCCTTGTCGAATGCCAAGCAGGACTCGGCCTGGGCCGCAGCACGCGATGCGTAGAGCGAAGCACGTTCGCAATCGCTCGCGCCGAGCAGGTGTTCGGTGAGGGCTTCCAGGTCGAGCGCGCCGCTGGCTTCGAGCGCTGCCGCGAGCCGACGGTGCCAGCTGACGAGCGTTTCGTGCGGCATCGACGCCGTGACCGCTTCACGGATCGTGTCGTGATAGACCTCGACCGCGCGCGAATCCCGCGCCGCGACGCCGCGCACCAACTTCTTGCCGCGCAGCTCGGCGAGCGCGCTCGACAACGAGATGTTGAACGAGGAAACCAGCGTGAGCATCGCCTCGGGAACAGGTCGGCCTGCCACGCTGAGCAGCTCCAGCAACGTGCGCGCATCGTTCGAGAGCCCGCCGAGACGTTGCTCGATCACGCGCTCGAAGTTGATCAAGCCCTTGGCGGTCTCGGGCGACGCTTTGCCGGAGGCACGACGCTCTTCCACGTGCCGTACCATCTGGGTGAGCACCTGGGGATTGCCTCCGGACTCGAAGCCGAGCGTGCGTGCGCCCTCTTCACCGGTCTCGCTGCCGAGCAGGGAGCGCGCGAGCAGAAGGCTCTCCTCGGCGCTCAGCACGCCGACAGCGATCTCGCGCACCGTCAGGTCCGAAGTCGCGTCGACCTTGCCCAAGAACGCATCGAGCCCCACGCTGCGCGAGGAATCGCCGCTGCGATGCATGCACACGAGCATGATCGCGGGCCGGTCGGCGCCGCCGATCACCTCGCCGAGCAAGCGCGCGCTGTCGACATCGCTCCACTGCAAGTCATCGATGCACAGGACCAGAGGCTCGACGTCGGCGATTCGGCTGAGCATCTCCTTGAACGCACGAAACGCACGCTGGCGCAGCTCCTGTGGCTCGAGCGGCAGCGCGCGCGGCCGGCGCGTGCGGCGCACCACATCCACGCGCTTGAGCACCGGAAAGAGCTCGGCGAGAACGTCGATGTCGCGTGGCAGGACGCGCGCGGCGTCGACCGGGGGCAAGCGACGCAAGTAGCGCGACAGCGAGTCGATCACATTGTCGAACGCCTTGAACGGAACCGACTCGCGCTCGTAGCAGCGGCCCCGCAGGACGATCGCGCGCTCGTCGTCGACCAGCTTCTCGATGAAGCGTTCGACGAGGCTGGTCTTGCCGATGCCGGGCGGCCCGTGCAGCAGCACGAGCGTGGGCTTACCGTCCTGGGTCGCCGCCAACGCCGCATCGAGCTCGGCGAGCTGAGCCTCGCGCCCGACGAACGCCGGAGCCAACCTGCGCATGCTGCTGGTCTCGGCGGGAGCCGGCGATGACGCGGCACGCTTGCCGCGAAGAGCACGCAGGACCGCTTCGCCGCTCGGGCGCGCGGCGGGATCGCGCTGCAAGAGCTGCATACACAACGTGTTCAGATCGGCCGGCACGCCCGACACGACGTCACGCGGTGCAGGAGGGTCGTATTCCTGCTTGCGCTGGATGATCTGCAACGGAGAGCCGTCGATCGGCACATCACCGGTCAGCGCTTCGTAAAGCATGACACCGAGCGCATACCAGTCAGCTGCCTCAGTGATGCCCAGACCGCGACACTGCTCCGGCGCCATATACGCCGGCGTGCCCATCACCGAGCCGACCGTGGCGTGAATGTGCTGCTGCTTCTCGAGCGCGATGCCGAAGTCGAGCAACATCACCTGCCCCTGCTCGGTGACCAACACGTTCTCGGGCTTCAAGTCACGATGCAGCTGACCGGCGCCGTGCACCGCTAGCAGACCTTCCACCACCTGCACGAGCGTGTCACGCAGCCGGTCTTCGTTCTCGAGCGGTGTCGGGAAGAGCAGCTCGAGCCCCTTCACCGATGCATCGAACGATTCCCGCGACGACCCGCTCGCGGGGGGCTCCGACAATGGCTTCGGCGTGGACTCGAACGTGCGACGCCGTGCACCGTGCACGAACGAGAGCAGATCCTTGCCCTCGACGTAGTCCATCGTGAAGAACCAGTGATCGCCTTCGGAGAACAGCTCATGAAGCGACACGAGGTTCGGATGCACGACGTCGGCGAGCGCGCGAAACTCGTTCTTGAAGCGATAGATGCCCGACGCATCCACGCTGAGCAAGACCTTGAGCGCGATGCGACTGCCTAGCTGGCGATCGTGCGCCAGATAGACCGAGCCCATGCTGCCTGCGCCAAGGTGGCGCTCGATTACGAAGCGGCCTGTGCCAGTAAAATCGCCGTCCACGTCGCTCCCGTTGCCGTCAGGCAGCGTACCAAGCCGAGCGTGTAGGCCGCAGGGGCTTGCTGTGCTCCGAAGTATTCGGCGTGAACCGCCACGTCGTGCGCTAAGCGACTCAGCCCAGCTACGTCGACGGATCGACTCGGCACGAACGACCAGTTAACGCGAAAAGCCCCCGAATACTCGGAGGCTTTCGCAGTGTCACCTCCGCCAAGAGCCGTAGGCTGCTTGGCGGGTATGTCACCTCCGCCAAGAGCCGTAGGCTGCTTGGCGGGTATGTCACCTCCGCCAAGAGCCGTAGGCTGCTTGGCGGGTACGATCACGTAGCGGGGTGGACGGGACTCGAACCCGCGGCCTCATGCGTGACAGGCATGCGTTATAACCAGCTTAACTACCACCCCAAAGGCGGACCGAGCTTTTAGCGCAGCACATTCGCCGTGTCAAAGCCTTGTTAGCGTTCAGGTTTCGGCGTCTTTGGCAGCGGCGATCGCCGTCAGGGCGGCGCGCGCTTTGCTGATCGTCTCGTCGTATTCGGTGTTGGGATCGCTGGCCTCGACCAGGCCCGCGCCGGCTTGCACGAGGAACTCGCCGCCCTGCTCTACGACCGTGCGGATCGCGATCGCGAGATCCATGTCGCCGTTCCAGCCGATGTAGCCGACCGCGCCGCCGTATACACCGCGCGGCTCGGGCTCCTGCGCCTCGATGATCTGCATCGCACGCACTTTCGGCGCGCCGCTCAGCGTGCCAGCTGGAAACGTCGCGCGCAGCACGTCGATCGCGTCGCGGCTCGGCACGAGCTCACCCTGCACGTGCGACGTGATGTGCATGACGTGCGAGTAGCGCTCGGCGACCATGCGTTCGGTCACGCGCACGCTCCCGGGCTTGGAGATGCGCCCGATGTCGTTGCGACCCAGGTCGACGAGCATCACGTGCTCGGCAATCTCTTTCGGATCGGCGAACAGCTCGCGCTCGATGCGGGCGTCGTCTTCGAGATCCTTGCCGCGCGGCCGCGTACCCGCGATCGGCCGCACCTGCGCCACGCCGTGCTCCAAGCGCACCATCACCTCCGGGCTCGCGCCGGCGATGCGCACGTGACCGAACCGCAGGAAATACATGTACGGCGAAGGATTGATCACGCGCAGCGCGCGATACACGTCGAACGGATCGACGCCGTCGACCGGCACGCGAAAGCGCTGGCTGAGCACGACCTGAAAGATGTCGCCCGCGCGAATGTGTTCCTTGCAGCGCTCGACGGCCGCGCAATAGCCCGCACG
>JADGRF010000148.1 GCA_017881055.1 Sandaracinaceae bacterium | reverse complement strand
GCCCGAGAGCGCCGGCGTCGCGATGTTGCTGACGTCTTTCCAGTCGGTCGACGTCGGCGTCAGCGAGCCCGCCCACACGCCGAGCGTGTAGCTCGTAGCGCTCGAGTTCGTCGACTTCATGGTCGCGCGCACGGTGCCGCTGGACGTTGGCGTGAAGCTGTACACGCGGTCGTTGCCCGAGCCCAGCTTCGCGGTGGCATCGCTGCACGTCGCCCACGCCGCAGTGCTGTTGTGATCGGCCACGGAGCCCGCAAACGTGTCGGTGACGGTCACGTCTTTCTGCACGACCGTACCGAGTGCTTGCGCCGTGCTGCCGTTTTCCGCCGCGCCGCCCGTCGGCGTCACCGAGCTGAAGGTCAGGTTGGTGCCCTGCGGGCTCGGGTTGACCGCGCCGTTCAGGTTCGCGCTGGCCACCACCCAGCCGCCGCTCGCGCTCGTCATGTCGATGTTGGTCGAGTTGGTGCGGCCGTCGCCCATGGTCACGGTCGCGCCGGGTCTCGACGTCGAGACCTTGCTCTCGCCGCCCTTGCCTTCCGCGGTCGGCCCGGTGGGCGCAGCAAACGTCGGCGTCGAGGGAAACAGCCCGAGCACCGTGTTGAAGCTCGAGCCGACGGTGCTCACCTCGTACGTACCGGGGTTGGTGATCGTGAACTTGTAGACTGCGTCCGGCGCGCTGTTGTTGGCGCTGCAGCTGACGCCGTCGTTGACCAGCAGGTCGGCGGTCATCGAGGTCGTGCTGCCGGTGAAGGACTGGAAGCTGCTGTCGACCGCGCTGGGAATGACGTAGGCGCTGGCGATCGCCTCGTTGTTGTTCAGCGCTAGCGGGACGATGCTCGCATCCGGCAGCGCCGGTGCGTGCAGCGACAGAACCGTGTCCCAGGGCGTGCTCGACGAGTTGATCTGCACGGTGCGCGTCGAGCTCACGTGGAACTTGAACGCCGCATCGGTTGCCGAGGTGCTGGCGTTGCAACCGATCTGGGTGGTGTTGTAGTCGGCGACCATGGCGTTGGTCGAACCGCCGGTCACGAGGTACTTCTTGCCGTCGATCGTGCCGAGGTTCAGCGCCGTGGCACCCGTCTCGTTGCTGTTGCTCGACACCGTGAACGGCGTGGTGTCCGAGGCCACCGCGCCGCTGTACAGGCTCAACACCGTGTCGAACGAGGAGCCGTCGGTGTTGATGTCCAGCGTCTTCGACGCCGTCAGCGTGAACTTGAACACGGCATCTTTGCTGCCGTCGGCGGCACTGCAGCCCGTGACCACGCTCGGGTAGTCGGCGACCAGGGGCGTCGTGTCACCCGACAGTTGCAGCACCTTGCCGGCCATGTTGCCGACGTCATAGGCGGTGGCCTGCGTGTCGTTGGTGTTGGTGATCGCGCTGGCCGTGGGCAGCAAGGTCCCGGCGGTAGTCAGTGCCACGATCGGCTTGAACGTGCCGTTGGAGTCCTCGGCGCTCAGGCGTACGTTGCTGGCTTGGGCCAGCGTGAACGAATACACGGCGTCAGGCGCCGCGTCAGCTGCGCTGCAGCCGATGATGGAACCGGTTAAGTCCGGCGTGATCGCGGCGTTCGACGTGTCGCCGCTGTAGCCCCGGTACTGGCCGACCAGCGCGCCGGTCGCATTCGCCGAGGTGTAGTTGTCGTTGTTGTTGGTGATCGTCGTGTACGAGCTCGGCGTCTGCGGCGTGCCGCTGAATAGACCGACCACCGTGCCGAAGCTGGAATTCGCGGTGTCGAGCGCCACGGTGGTGGGCTTCGACAACGTGAACGTGAAGATGCTGTCTTTGCCCTGTTGGCTGCTCGCGCAGGTCACGTCGTTGGCGGAGTAGTCGGCGCCCAGCGTCGCGGTGCTGCCGGTCACGCGCTGATACTTGTTGTAGTTGTCGCCGAGGGAATACGCGTTCGACGTCACGTCGTTGCCGGTGAGGCCGGTGGCCACGGTGGTCGGAGAGGCCAGCGTGCCCTTGAACACGGAGACCGTCGTGTCGAACTCGCTGCCCTCCGTGGACACCTTCACGGTCTTGTTGACCGAGCCGCTGATGATGAACTTGAACAGCGCATCGGGGCCCAAGGTGCTGGTAGACGAGCCGCAGCTGACCGCCGAATACGGCAGATCCGACTTCATGCTCGTCGTGTCGCCCTGCAGCGTGATGTACGAGCTCGTGAGATCGCCCAGGATCTCGGCGCTGCCGAAGGTCTCGTTCAGGTTATCTTCCTGGGTGAGCGTCGTCGACGTACCCACGGTCATGCCGAGGCTGCCCGCCGAGTACGGGTACCCGTTCGGCGTAGGACCGTTGTGCATCATCGCGTCGGTGAACATCACGACGATCGGGATCGCGCCGTTGCGGAAGCACGGATAGCCCCAGGTGCCCGCCGGACAGTCGGTGCGCGGCGCGATGTTCGGCCGCGTCGTGCCGAAGTACATGCCGTTGCCCGTGACCACCGTGTTCAAAGCCAGCATGTCGGCTTCGGGCCAGTCGTTGTTGCCAATCGTGGCAAACTTCGCGATGCCCGCGACCGCGGCATCGAGGTTCGCCTTGGGGTTGGGATTGCCCTGCGCGTCCGCGTACGAGGTGCTCCACACGTCGGTGTAGTTGCGGAAGACAATCTGGTCCTCCGGCGCGTACGCATTGAAAGGGATCTCGCGGAACAAGCCGACGCCGAAGTTCGAGTCGCGCATCAAGCAGCGCACGGCGCCGATCAGGCCCTGCGACTTGAGCTCGTTGTTGGGCTTGAAGTCGAAGTCGTAGTCGGCGCAGTTGTATGCGGGGTCGGTGATGTACGTGCCGCTGGTCAGACCGGCCTTGAGCGCCGCCGCCTCCTCGCCCATCGAGCCGCTCTGATCCACCAGGAAGTACACGTCCGCCGAGTTCAGGAAGAACTTGACGTTGATCGAGCCTGTGCCGGTTTCGCCCGGCGCCACGTCCAGAAAGAGCGTCGGGTTCGCAGTCGCAAACGGCTTCTGATCCGGATACGGATCGTACTTGTCTGGAATGCCGTCACAGTCGCGATCCGGTGCGGTGTTCAGCATGCACGTGGCCGGATCGAACACGTACGTGTCCGGCATGATCGGCATCGTCGTGATCAGCGACAGGCCACCGCCGTCGGGAGTCGTCGTTCCGTCGCCCGCGTCGCCAAGACCACCGTCGACCGGATCGAGGTTGTCGTGCAGCAGAAAGCAGTTGATGGCGCAGTCGCTGCAGTGGACAGGGCCCGCGCTGGTGTCGATCACGCTCTGCGTGCTCGACGCCGTGGGCTTCGGATACGAGTACACGTCCTCGCAGCCCGTCCACTTGCCGCCACGGCAATAGCGCGTGCCCTCGTTGCACATCGTCGTGCCTTCGGCCGACGTCGTCGTAGGCGCTGCGCAGGTTTGCGGCCGTGCGCCGAGCTTGCACGCGCAACCTTCGCTGGGCTCGGCGCAGTGCAAGCAACCGTCGTGCACGCTCGGGTTGGTGTCGTCGCAGTCGTGACCGAGCGCGCAGCCGTCGCCCCAGCCATCGTGATCGTTGTCGACGCACGCTACGGCGACCGGCGGCCCAGCAGGGACGGAGGTGTTGTCGCGATGACTGGGTGTCTCGAGACAGCCGCTGAGGGTGACGAAACCGCACAGCGCTCCGGCCGCCACCGTGGCGAAGTGAATTCTCATCTGTCTGTTATTTTGCACAGAAACCGCTGCGGCGGCAGATCGGGGTCGCGTCTTTCGATTCGATTCTGAAGGGGGTGTAGTCGTTTGCGTGCACGCACCTACGCAGCACGTAGCCTCGAGCTGCTACGTCGATGTGGTCTCCTGCGCAGCTGCAACCACGTGCACCGCTTGGCCCCGACGAAGTGCCAGACGCCGATCCGCTAGGTCGAAGTAGCGGTCGTCGTGCGTGATCACCACGACCGCCTTGCCGCGTGCGCGCAGCTCCGGCACGAGCTCGCGGTAGAACACCTCTTTGAACGCGGGATCCTGATCGGAGCCCCACTCGTCGAATACGTAGATCGGACGATCTTCGAGGTACGCCGTGAGCAGCGCGAGCCGCCTGCGTTGTCCTTGCGAGAGCTTCAGCGTCGAGAGCGAGCCGGCGTCGACCTGCACGTGATCCTCGAGGTGCAGGCGCTTCACCAAGTGCTCTGCACGCTCGTCGATCTCGACAGCTGGCAACCCGAGCAGCGTGTCGAACAGGTAGTAGTCCGCGTGCACGACCGAAAACAGCTGACGGTACGCGTCACGCGTTTGTCCGGTGACACACGCGCCGTCCCAGCGGATCTCACCGCCCTCAGGCTCGTACAGGCCGAGCAGGATCTTCGCGAGCGTAGACTTGCCGCTGCCGTTTTCACCCGTGATGAACACGATCTCGCTCGGACGGAGCGCGAGCGACACGGGTCCGAGCGTGAACGCCGACGCCTCGCCCTCGCTGTGGTAGCGATGCACGACCGAGTCGAGCTCGATCTCTTCGAAGCTCTGCGGCTCCGTGCTCTGCGTGCTCTCACGGTCGGTCTCTTGCCCAAGCGCTACCCCGATCTCCTCGATGCGCTTCTTCGCGATCTCGGCCGTGACGAAGAACGGTAGCGCACGCAGCACCGCGCTCAGCGGTCCCATCACGTACAGCGACGTCAGCACGTAGCCCGACACCACCGACGACGACACGCCACCGTGGAGCGTCGGCATCACGAACAGGATCACCGCGATCGCCGCGAGCGACGCGGCGCCGCTGGCGGCCTGTGCCAGCTGATAGCGATCCTGCCCATCGAGCTGCCGATCGAGCAGCTCCTGCGTGGTCTCCAGCACCTTCTCGTCGAGGAACGCGTGGCGCCGCCCGGCGTGCTGCTTGAGCTCTTTCGTGCCTTCGGTGAGCGCGCGGAAGTGTGCGAACAAGCGCACGTGCTCGTCGCGCGCGCGCACGAAGAACGCACGGCCCTGCGCGCTCAGCCTGCGATGAAACGAGCCGGCGATCAGTGCGAGCACGCTGAGCACGGCAAACGTCAGCGGCGACAGATACAGCAGATACACCGCGCCGCCTCCGACCACCGCCACGTTCACGAGGAACGAAGGCATGGTGGCGAACGCCGCGTTGACGGTGCTCACGTCCTCGGTCAGCGCCGTGTACACGCGCTCGCGACCGACCTGCTCGAAGCTCGCGTACGGGAAGGCGAGCAGCTTCTCGATCAGCTCGCGGCGCAGCGCTGCGATCGATGCGTACGAGTACTCGGTGAGCATCAGCGCCGAGTAGTAGCCCGCCACGACTTTGCCGAGCCCGAGTCCGAGGAACGCGAGCATCAGTGTCTGCGATGCCCCGTGCACCAACGTCTGATGCACGATCGCGACGACGCCTGCGTTGAGCGCACCGCTGGCCACGCCGAGCAGGCCCATCATTAGGGCCATCGGTCCTGCGGAGCGCAGTAGGAACCGGAGCATCGACATCGCCAGCGAAGCGTACCCGATGCGCGCCAACGCGGCGCTACTGGTCGCTTGCCGTTGCGTGCGTACGTACCAACTCGACTACCTCGGAGAGCGCGTCGATCAGCTGCGCTCCGCCGGCCGCCAAGCGTGCTTTCGTCTGGTGCCCATGTACGAACAGTAGGCACTGACAGCCCATTGCGTTCGCGGTCTCGAGATCGTGCAGCGTGTCGCCCACGAACAGCGTCTCGCTCGCGGGCGCGCCGAGCGTGTTCATCAGCTCCACGCCGAGCGCGACCTTGGAGGTGGCGTGCAGGTGATCGAGTCCGCGGATGTGAGTCAGGTGCTGATCGAGGGCGTGGCTGTGCAGCATCCCGCGCAGCATGGTGAGCTCCATCGCGGAGACCACGGACTGCGCGATGCCAGCTGTCGCGAGCGCGCTCATCGTGCTGCGCACCTCGGCATGAACCTGTGCCGTCTCGGCGGCGCGCTTGTAGTGCGCGATGAAACTCTCGGACACGGTGACGAAGTCTTCGCGCCCGAAGTCGAAGCCGAGGTGCTCGTAGAAGTTGCGCACGGGAAAGCCGAAGTGCTCGCGATAGCGATCGCGATCGAGCCGCGGCATGGCGCGCGCATCGAGCAATAGGTTGAGCGCCGACACCGCGTGGTCGACGTCGTCGAGCAGCGTGCCGTTCCAGTCCCAGATCACGTGGCGAATCATGATGCGGATTGCTCCGTCGGGGCGGTGGGCGGCGCCGCTGACGCCAAGCGCCCGGCGAAGCGCCACACCAGCAAGGTGAGCAAAAGACCGAGCAGCGTCAAAAGCACGCTCGGCACGAGCGTCGGTGGCAAGTACACGATGTCGAGCGCGTGTGTGCCTGCGGGAAGGTCGACGGCCAGACGACCCGCGTCGTCCACGACCTGGCCCACGTTGCTGGTCCAGCCGGGTGCGAGGTGTTGGTTCACCAGCACGCGGCTTGGCTTGGTCAGCGTCACGCGCAGAAACACGTGGCGCGTGGTGCGCCGAAACGAATCGACGCGCCCTTTGCCGCGCACGATCCGCGCCTGCGGCCGGTCACCCGACCACAGCCCGGGCACGACACTGAAGTTCATGGCCTCGTAGCAGCCGCGTGAGCCGAGATTCATGCGCGGGAAGCTGGCGTAGAAGCGGCCGTACGAGAGCGTGGTTAGATAGAAGTGATCCGAGACCTGATCGGCGACTACCGGCGGCTCGGTCCAGCGGTTGAGCGTGGGAAAGTGCACGACGAACAAGTCGACTGCGATCGCCGCGACGATCACGAACGGTAGCGTGGGCAGGAGCTTCGCAGAGAAGCGTGGCAGCTGCGCCCCGAGCAGATCGAGCGCGAAGCCCGCGAGCAACGCCAAGTAGAACGTGAAGAACACGCCGAAGCGCGAGGGCACGCGCAGCGAGTCGTAGACGGGCAGGCGATGCACCAGCGACCAGAGCGAGTAGTCGCCGTGATCGCCCATCAGCAGCGCCAAGAACACGAACAGGCCGAGCGCAATGCGGCGCCACGCAACGTGCGCGCGTGGCATAAGGCCTGCAAACAGGCCGATTGCTCCGAGCACGACGATGCCCCAACCGACGTACGTCACGTACTCGGGCCAGACGAACTCGTGCCCCTCGTAGCGCCAGCCGTGCCGCCGGGCGGTGAGCATCTCGACCACTTCGGGCAGCGACACGCCGTCGTGGCTCGGCATCGTGCGCGGGTGGCGGCGCAGCTCATCCAGGATGGGCAAGAGGCGCACCGCGCCGAGTAAAGGCACGAGCATGGCCGACAGCGCGCCCGCGATCAGGATGCCGCGTACGTTGCGCCGACCATCTTCCGGCAAGCCCAGACGCACCAGGCCATCGAACGCGAGCAACACCAGAAAGTACGGGAACGGATACACGCCGCCTTCGAGCAGCGTGAGCATCATCAGCAACGACAGCGGCGCCGCGTAGTGCGGATCGCGTGCAGCTGCGCGCCACGACAGGATGATCCACGGCGCGAAGTAGAACGGCAGAAACGCGCTGTGTCCGCCCGAGCCGTGCGACACGAAGAACCCGGAGGCGGCCCACGCGATCGTGGCGAGCAGCGTGCCGGCGAGCGAGAGCCCTTGCTTCTGTGCGAAGAGATACATGCCCGCGAACCCGAACCAGGCGTGCAGCAAGAGAAACAGCTTCTGGCCGAGCGCCGGGCCGAACAGCAGCGCGAGCGCATAGAACGGCGATAGGTGCTGGCTCTGCGGGTTGCCGAAGGTGGTGATGCCGCCGCAATGGTACGGATCCCAGAGCGGCCACTCGCCGTAGCGCGTGATCGCCACGTAGCCCGACTCCCAGAAGTGTAGAAACTGCTGCCAGTCACCGAAGCCGGTGGAGCTCAGCGTGAAGAATGCAGGTGACCAGAGCACGAGCGCCGCCACGAGTGAGCCCAACACCACGGCTAGCGCATGACGTGACGGCGAACGCATGGCGCAGCTCAGGCTTCCGGCGTCATGTCGAGGTAGCCGGCGATGCGGCCTTCGATTGCGCGCACGGCCTCCGCGCTCGAGAACGACGTCGTCAGGGTGAACTTGTTGTCGCGCGCCTGGATGTAGCCCTCGTCCTTGAACGCGTGCAGCGCGTTCTGCAGGATCGGCTTGCTGATCGCTTCGTAGCGTTCCAGCTCACCCGACAAGTACATGCGGTGGCCGATCGAGAGCGAGCGCTTGAGCAGGTCTTTCTCGGAGAGCGGGCCCTTGAGCAGTGCGCCAAGGCCTCGCGCCGCGATGCGATAACCCTCCACGAAGCTGCGCAAGATCGAGACGTACGTGCGCAGCCAGACGCGGCCGCTCCAGCCGTCGCGACCATCGCCTGCGTCGAGGCGCCCGTCGCCCGTGCGCACGACCTCGCCGTTGGCCTGCATCGCGGCGATCGTCTGATCGAAGATCGTGTCGAAGTCCGCGTCCGCGCGGAACCGAAACTCGTGCTTGAACAGCTCGGAGAGCTTGCGCACGCGCTCGCGCACGGTGTCTTCCTCGGCGTCGAGGCCGGGTCGCATCAGCATCGCCATCGAGACCAGCGCGCGCTCGACGAAGAAGTGAATGATGATGTTCTTGCTCGTGTCGAGCTCGATGCGCTTGCGCTCGGGGATGCGATAGAACACGCCTTCGCCGATGTTCGCGCTTCGGTCGCCGCTCTTGCCCTTCTCGAGCGGCAGGGCCTCGCCGGCGCGCTGCACTTCCAGCGCCTCCGCGTCGACGAACATCTCCACCGCTTCGTTGACGGCTTCTTCGCGCAGCTCGCCATCGACGGCGGTGCGCGGCGTGACGCGTGCGTTCATACTGACCAGGAACCGCAGCAGCTGCTTGGCGCGCAGCACCAGCTCCTCGTGCGCGATGCTGCGGCGCTCGTCCGAGAGCAGCGCGATGGCGGTGATCGAGCCCGGCGTGACCGCGGTCACACGGTTGATCTCTTCCATCGTCCGGTTGGCCAGGCGCGTGACCACCGAGCGACGACGCGCGGGGGAGTGCAGGTCGTCCTTGTCGAGATCGAGATCACCGAGCGTCGACTCGATGCTCAAGTGCTGACCGAACTGCACGTTGATGCGACCGTAACGATGGCGCAGCACCTCGGTCGACTTGAACAGACCCGCGGCGTCTTCTTTGTTCTTCTCGCCCCCGATCAGCTCCTTGCCGTACGAGCTGGTCTCGACGATGCGCTCGTAGCCGATGCTGATCGGCACGAACACGACCTTCTTGTTGGGAATGGCGAGCGCGGCGTCGATCAGCATCGCGAGCAGGCCCACGTGCGGACGCATCAGCTTGCCGGTGCGGCTGCGACCGCCCTCGATGAACACTTCGATCGTGTGGCCGTCGCGGATCAACCGACGCACGTAGGCTTCGACCGTCGCCGAGTACAAGCGGTCGCCGCTGAACTGACGACGAATGAAGAACGCGCCTGCGCGGCGCAGCACGATGCCGAGCGGGAAGAACGAGAGGTTGTCGCCCGCCGCGATGAACGGCAGCGACAAGTTCTCATAGTTGAAGATGTACGAGAGCACCAAGTAGTCGACGTGACTCTTGTGGCTCGGCAAGAGCACGAGCGTGGCTTCTTTGGTGCGCTCGCGCAGCGCCTCGAGGCCTTCGCGATCGACGTCGATGCCGGCGTAGATGCGGTGGAACACGCGATCGAGCAGCACCTCCAGCGCTTTGATCGTCGCGCCGTCCGGCGTCGCCTGCATGCTGCGCAGCGAGGACAGCGTCTGGCGTGTGAGCGCGTAGCGGTCTTCCTGCTTGTCGCCCGCCATGTGCGCGATGATCTGCTGCAGCTTCGGCGAGCGCAGCACCTGACTGCGCTGGCGATCCGGCGGTGCGAGCGCAGGCCCGGTCACCGCGTGGCGCTCGCGCTCGAGGCGCCGCAGCATGACGTAGATGATGCGCCGCACGTGCGTCTCGTCGGTCGGGCCGACGTGCTCTTCCAAGTACTCGTCGAGCGGCAGCGGCTCGCCCGCGCGCATCACGACGTGCTTATAGTTGTAGAGGAACTGCGCGATCGTGCGCGCCGGGCTCGGCCACTCGCGCGGACCGAAGAACACGTCGAGAAAATGCGAGCCGTGCGTGTCGGGCCGGTTGCTCCACAGGAACACCTGTGGCACGAGCAGGATCGGCCGGTCGCTCTTGCGCTGCATGTCGACCAGCGTCGCCAGCAGCTCGTCGCCTTCCTTGAGACCGCGGTTGCCGCTCGCGCCGCCCGCGATGTCCATCATGCTGGGCGGCCGCTTCAAGAACAGCGCTGCTGAATCGCCCGTTCGCAGCGCCGTGCGTAGCTCTTCCGCCGGCGTGATCTTGCGCTTGGCGCCGATCAGCTGCTTCCAGCCGCCCGGCAGGGGGCTGAGCACGCCCAGGCGCAGATCATTCACGAAGCCGACCTGCGGCAGGTCGTAGCGCTTGGTCAGGTGATCGAGCGCGAGGAAATCGACTGGGTTCAGGTTGCGCAGCACGTACACGACGCTGCCGCGCTGCGCGAGCTCGCGCACTTGCTTGACCCAGGTGTCATCGACGTGGATGTTGTCGAAGAACCAACTGTACAGAACTCGTAACGCGGGATTCGAAGGCAGTGGCGGCTGGGACATGTCGCTTCAGCTCCCCTGCTGGTTCAAGAAGGAACGGAAGTGCTCGATCGTCTTGCCGAGGCCTTCCTCGATGCTCACCTTCGGCTGCCAGTCCAGCAGCGCGCGAGCCTTGCCGATGTCGGGACAGCGTCGCGTGGGATCGTCCACCGGCAGCGGCTCGTTCTTCAACACCGATTTCGAGCCGGTCATCTTGATCGTCATTTCTGCCAGCTCGCGGATCGTGCGCTCACTCGGATTGCCGATGTTCACAGGGCCGGGGTCGTCTTTCAACGCCAGCAAGCGTACGAAGCCCTCGAGCAAGTCGCTCACGTAGCAGAACGAGCGCGTCTGTTGACCTTCGCCGTAGATGGTGATCGGCTGGTTCTGCAGGGCCTGCAGCACGAAGTTCGAGACCACTCGGCCGTCGTTCTCGTGCATGCGCGGTCCGTAGGTGTTGAAGATGCGCACGATGCGCGTGGTGACGTCGTATTGGCGTGCGTAGGAAACTGCCAGCGTCTCCGCGCAGCGCTTGCCTTCATCGTAGCAAGCGCGCGGGCCGATTGGGTTCACGTGACCCCAGTAGCTCTCGCGCTGCGGATGCTCTTTCGGGTCGCCATACACCTCGCTGGTCGAGGCGATCATGATCCGCGCCCGCACGGTGCGCGCGAGCTCGAGCATGTTCAGCGTGCCGTGCACGGCCGTGCGGATCGTACGAACTGGGTTGCGCTGGTAGTGCACTGGCGAGGCGGGGCAGGCCAGGTGATAGATCTCGTCGCACTCGACGATGATCGACTCGGTCACGTCGTGGCGCAGCAGCTCGAAGCGATGATCGTCGAGCAGGTGCTCTACGTTGCGCCGCGCCGAAGTGAAGAAGTTGTCGAGGCAGACCACTTCGTGGCCGAGGCCGAGCAGCTTCTCGCACAGGTGCGAGCCGAGAAACCCGGCGCCGCCGGTCACCAAAATCCGCTTACGCATCGTGTTGATATAACAAGGCAAAGGAAAGCGCCGCAAGCTTCGTGTAGGTCGGTGTGGTCGGCAAGCCGTACGTGCTAAATGACGGAGCGTGCCGCGCGCACGGAGTAAGCCGAAGGCCCGTCGCTACGGAGGCGAAATGATCGCGTGGTACCTGTTCTTGAAGCTCCATCCCGAGCACGCGACGGCCGAAGGGCGCGCGCAGGTGGTCAGCGAGCTGCGCAGGGTCGCCCAAAGCGCCGAAGTCCAGAGCGTCAGCGCAGGCGCGCCGGCCGATGCCCATGCGCTCGCAGCGTGGGACCTCGGCGCTTGCTTTTGCTTCGCCAGCCTCGACGCCTGCAACCGTTTCCTGGCCAGTCCGTCCATGCGCGCGCTGCACGACGAGTTTCTTGCGCCGCGCGTGCTCGTGCAGAAATCGTGGAGCTTCGAGGCTTGAACGCCGAAGACGTGTTGCCGAAGGGCCGCGCGCGAATTAGACATGCGCCATGCCGAGTGAAGCTGAAGTCGAATGGGTAGAGCAGGGCGGCGTGACCAGCCCGCTCGGGTTCAAGGCCGGAGCCGTGGGCGCCGACATCCGCGGCAACGGCGACCTTGGCCGCCTCGACCTCGCGCTCTTGGTCGCCGACGGTCCGTGCAGCGTCGCTGGCGTATTCACCAAGAATCGCGTGTGCGGTGCGCCCGTGAGCGTGTGCCGCGAGCGCATCGTGAGCGGTCGCGCGCGCGCGCTGGTCGTGAACTCGGGTTGCTCGAACGTCGCCATGGGCGAGCGCGGTCTCGCCGACGCCCGGCGCATGAGCGAGCTCGCCGCAGAGCACCTGGGCGTCCCGACGAACGAAGTGCTGGTCGGCTCGACCGGCGTGATCGGTCGTCCGCTGCCGATGCCCAAGATCGCTGCGGGCATCGCCAAGGTGAGCGTTGCGCGCGAAGGCGGTCACGCGTTCTCGCAGGCGATCCTGACCACGGACACCGTGAACAAGTCGCGTGCGCTGCGGGTACGCATCGGCGCAAGCACGTACACGATCGGCGGCTGCGCCAAGGGCGCGGGCATGGTGCATCCGGACATGGCCACCGTGTTCGGCTTCTTCACGACGGACGCCAACGTTCCAGCTGCGCTCTTGCAGACCATGCTGCGCGACGCGGCAGATCAGTCGTTCAACATGGTCGACGTCGACATGGACACCTCCACCAGCGACACCATGTTGTTGTTCGCGAGCGGTGCGGCTGGTGGCCCCGTGATCGAGGCGGGCAGTCCGGCAGCGCTGCAGCTGGCAGCGGCACTCGAGGTTCTCGCGATCGAGCTGGCGCGCGATCTCGCGCGCGACGGCGAAGGCGCCCAGACGCTGATCGAGATGGTCGTCGAGGGCGCACGTACGCTGGCAGACGCGCGCATCGCAGCGCGCACGGTCGTGTCGTCGCCTCTGGTGAAGACGATGATCACCGGTCGCGATCCGAACTTGGGCCGCGTGATGATGGCGCTCGGGCGCTCGGGCGCCGACGTCGAAGTGGAGCGCATCAGCGTCTGGATCGGTGGCCAGTGCGCGTTCCGGCGCGGCGCGCCCACCGAGCTCGACTACGCGGCGATCTCCAAAGCCATGGATGCGCCGGAAGTGAAGCTGCGCGCGGACCTCGGCCTTGGCGCGCACAGCGCGACGGCCTGGGGCTGCGATCTCACCGAAGGCTACGTGCGCATCAACGCCGACTACACTACGTAGAACAGCGACGCCTGGGTCGCGCCTCGCGGCCGCGTCACTGTTCTCAGTAATCGAGGCGGGTTAGCAGCGAGGCTTTGCCGCCGCGACGCTTCGTGCGCTTGGGGCGCGCTGCATGCGCTGCGTCGCCGGCCTTCGGCTTCGCGGTGTCGCCGGCGGCAGGCCTGTCCTCGGTGGTGCCGAGCTCTTGCACCGGCGTCTCTTCCGGCGCTGTCGTGACGGCCGGCGCCGCGACGGGCGCCGGAGTGTGCGCCGCAAGCTCTGCAGCCGGCAGCTTCGTGCGCGGTGTAGCCGTCGGGCGCTCAGCGCCGCCGTGGCGGAACATCAAGACCAAGACCAGGGCAACTGCGACCGCACCCAAAAGGAGTGCGAACGCGCGCCTTAGCGGAGCTGACGAGTCGTCCACGCGCACGGCTGCCGCCCCAGTGGCCAGCGCGGGCACCCGCGCCGGCGGTAGGAACGGCAGCGCGGGCAGCGCGCTCTCGGGCGGGTCGGGTAGCGTCGGAGTTCCAGCTGACAAATCACGTGGCTTGGGCACGATCTCGCGCGTCGGCGGAAGGGATGCCGCGTCGGGTCGCGGCGGGCGTATGCTCGAGGCACCGAGCTTGGGCACTGGCGCGGCCTTCCAGGTGACGTGCCTAGCGCTGGTCTGCGCCGCAGCGGCCGTGAGCGCCTCGCGCATGTCCTTTGCGTTCTCGAAGCGCTCCTCGCGATCACGCGACATGCCGCGCGAGATCACATCCGACAGCGCCTGACCGAGATCCGGACGCAGCTCGGTCAGCTTCGGAGCGTTGCCGAGCATCACCGCCATGAGCACATCGCCGACGTGCGGCGCGTCGTATGGCAGTCGGCCGGTCAGCGCCTCGTACAGGACCACCGACATGCTGTAGATGTCCGTGCGTAGATCGATGTCGACGAGGCCACGCGCTTGCTCGGGCGACATGTACTGCGGCGTGCCCACGATCAGCCCGTCCTCGGTGGGAATGGCCGAGCGAACGGCCGACGACGTGGGTGCGACCGCACGCGAGACGCCGAAGTCGAGCAGCTTCGGGAACATCCCGTCGGCGTCCTCCACGCAGAAGATGTTCTCCGGCTTGAGATCGCGATGCACGATGCCGGCTTGGTGCACAGCTGTCAGACCGCGCAGCGCGAGCGAGAGAAACTTGATCAGCTCGGGCACGCGCAACGGTGGGTTCGCCTGCAAGCGGTCTGCGAACGTGCGGCCCACCAGCAGCTCCATCACCATGTACGGCTGCTCTTCGGCGGTCTTTCCGAAGTCGATGATCTCGACCACGTTGCGGTGGCGCATCGAGGCCGCGAGACGCGCCTCGTTCAAGAAGCGCTCGGCCAAGCTCGCTGTCACCGGCCGATCCTTACCCAGGAATTTCACAGCGACGGGGCTCGCCAGCTCCACGTGCGTCGCCTGCCAGACCTCGGCCATGCCACCGCTGCCGATATGCGCTTCTAGGCGGTAGCGTTCGCCGATGATGTGGCCAGGCTCGTGCATCGATGATTTAATGATACCCGTCTCGCTGCCCCGAGGGCCAATCCACGTGCGCCGCATGACCGCGAGTGAGAACAGGTATGCGGTCAACCTCGACATGTCAGGTCAGCATCGACATACCCGGACATCCGCTTCGAGGCGCGCGGGCCGGCTCGCGCTAGCCGTCATGATGGCGATCGGGCTGATCGGTGTCCGTGCACACGCCCAGGGCGTTTCCGACAATGCTGAGCTCGAGCGCAGCGCCCAGGCGCGTGCGCTGTTCGAGGAAGGCCTAGGCCTCGCAGCGCACAAGACGTGGGAGCTCGCGGCCGATCGTTTCCGGCGCTCGAACGCGCTCCGTGAGTCGCCCGTGGTCGAGTACAACCTGGCGGCTTCGCTCGCGGAGCTGGGTCATCTGGTCGCTGCTAGCGAGCTCTTGCGCCAGCTGGACAGCGCGCCGAGCACGAGCGCCGAGGTGCGGAGCGCCGCCCGTACGCTGCTCGCTACCACGCAGCCGAGGCTGGCGAAGCTCACGGTCGTGGTCGACGGCGATCGCAGCGGTGTGCGCGTGATGCTCGACGACGCCCCCTTGCACGACGCGGTGCTCGGAGTCGCCATTCCTGCCGACCCCGGTGCTCACCACGTCAGCGCGCTTCGCTCCGGCAAGACGCTCGCAACCGAGACGCTCACGCTCGCCGATGGTGGCAGTGCCACCGCGCGGCTGGACCTCCAGACGCTCGCCGAAGCACGCCTCGAAGCCGCGCTCGCCGCCCCGACCGCTCCGCGCCCCCGCGCTTCGATCGCGAAGAAGTGGTGGTTTTGGACGGCCGTCGTCGGTGTGGTCGCCGCCGCTTCCGTGGCCACGGTGCTCGTCGTCAGCGGCAATCACGGTGCGACTCCATGATCGTCTCGTGCACTCCACGATCCGGCAACGCGCGCTGCAACCCAGCAGCGAGCCGCCGAAGGACACGGTCGATCGCTTGATCGTCGAGCAGGAGGGCCCTGGGGTCCGGCGCACGGTGCCGCTCGAGGACTGCTATCAAGCGGTCGAGCTGCATGGCACGGAGGCTGGCGAGCTGCGGATTCGACTCGGTCGCGGCGAGGAATGCGACGTGGTGATCAACGATGTCTCCGTGTCGCGCGTGCATGCGCACATCATCACGACGCACGGCGAGTGGTCGATCACGGACGACGACTCCACCGCTGGCACGCAAGTGAACGAGCAGCTACTGGCGAGCGGTCAGACCGTGAAGCTCGCCGATCGTGATCGCATCAGCCTCGGCTACGTGGGGCTCGTGTTCACGCCGTCGCGTGATTTCCACGGCTTCATTCGCTCGCTGTTCGGTCGCTGACACGTCTTCGGTGCAACGACGCGCGCTGTTCAGCGCCGCTTTCAGCGGCGAGCGCGGCTACGGTTTGTTCGCGGGTTCGGGCGGGACGTCCGCGCTCGGTTCCTTGCTGCGCAGCTTTACCGTGAGGTGCTCGGGGCTGGTCGGACCGATGCGCACGAGCTGCGCCTCGTAGCCGTCGAGTCGCACGAGGAAATCGGCTTCGGTGCTCGGCCGCGCGATGCGCGCCGGCGTGTTCGCGACGATGGCGCCGGCACGCAGGATCTCCGCGTTCGCCGGCACCGAGGTCAGCTCCGTAGTGGCCGTGACGGTTGCCCTCGCGGTTCCTGACGCGGCTGCAGCGGCCGGCGCGTTCGGCAGCGGTGCAGGCGTCACCACGTGCGGCTCGGCCTTGATGGGTACGCTGTCGACGCCGTTCTCGTTGGTTGCGACATTCTCTTCGTCTTGAACGACCATGAGGTCGGGCGCGAACAGCATGAGCAGCGTGCCGACCGTGGCCGCGACGCCGATGGCGATCAGCAAGAAGCGCTTGGTGCGTGAGGGCTTGCCGAAGCGTTCCGCGAACCAGCCCAGCCAGCGCGGCTGCGCGTCCGGATAGTCCGCCTGATAGTCCGCCTGGTACTCGTAGCGCGGACGCACCTTGCCCCAAGGCCGCGTGTCGTTGTCTACACCGGTGCTCGCGCCAGTCGAACCCGAGACGGTTGCAGCTGACGGAGGCGGCGCGTTCACGACGCTGGGCTGCTCGTCCTCGGTCGCATCGGTGTCTTGTTCGGTGCGTGCTTGGGTGCGTGCTTGCGCGGGCTGTCCGAACGGATCGGTGGGCCGTTGCGAGACCTGCCGGCCGTTCTCGTCGCGCTCCTCGGCCAGGTATTCGCCGATGCGCTGAACCGACGCGGCCAGCACGGCGTCGCCGCTCTTGGCGAACGCAGCCTTGCGTGTGGGCGAGATCGGCGCGGTCGGCTCCAGCGTGTCGCGTGGATCGTTGCGCGGACCGCTGGAGCTCTGTGCCCCGGCCGGCGGCGTGCTGTGCGGCAGGCCGAGCTCCATGCGCATCGTTCGCCCCAAAGAAGGCTGCTCGGTGAGATCAACCCGGGCGCCCGATGGGACGCTCGTGTGCGAGGCAGTCGTGTCGTCGGCGATGTCGAGCCGGCGTACGCCCGACGTGCCCGACTCTTGGTTTCCGCTCACCGCTGCGCTCGGAAGCCACGCGGGCATCTTCCAGGTCGCGTGAAACGAGGCCCCTGTGGGCAGCGTCTGCCGGAGATTGATCCCGCCCGGCACCGTGTCCCGGTTCAGCTCGAGCTGCTGCTCTTCAGCGTCCGATTGCGCGCGCGATTGCGCGTCTGGCTTCGCATCTGGCTCGATCGACTCGGGCTTTTCGTTGGCTGGTCGCACGCTCACCCCGATTCCCCCACTATGTGTCACCCCTCCGGCGCCGAAGCAAGGTGCACGCGGCGTGCCACCCCGCTTGGCGGATTCCCAAGGCGCTTCGACCAGATCCGAGGGCCCTTGTGCGCCGACCTGCGCAGGCTGGTACCTTGGAAAGAACGGGAGTCGAGGTTTCGCGATGCGACCAAGCTGGCGACCCGCGGTGACGTTCGAATCCTCGGCGCGACCACGCGTGGTCACGGCCGCTGCGCTCTTCGACGGACACGACGCTGCGATCCAGATCGTGCGTCGCATCCTGCAGGTGCTCGGCGCAGAGGTGATTCACCTCGGGCACGATCGTTCGGTCGAAGAGATCGTCTCCGCGGCAGTGCAGGAAGACGCCCATGCGGTGGCCGTGTCCTCGTACCAGGGCGGCCACATGGAGTTCTTCAAGTACCTGGTCGATCGCCTGCGCGCGCGCGGAGCGGGTCAGGTGCGCGTATACGGTGGCGGCGGTGGCACGATCGCGCCGGAAGAAGTCAGCGAGCTCGAGCGCTACGGCGTAGCACGCATCTTCACGCCGCAGGACGGCCAGAAGCTCGGCCTGTCGGGCATGGTCGAGCGCGTGCTTGCCGATCTCGACGTGAAGACGGGGCCCGAGCTGGGCGATGCCCTGACCCGCGTCTCGCGAGACGACGCACAGGCTGTCGGCCGCGTGATCAGCTGGCTCGAGGCGCACGTCGGCCGTGCGGACCCCGAAGCCACGCGCGTGCGTGACGCGCTGCGTGCTGGCGTGGGCGCACGCAGCCATCCGTTGTTCGTGTTGGGCGTGACGGGCACCGGTGGAGCGGGCAAGTCCAGCGTCGTCGATGAGCTCTTGCTGCGCATCGGCCACGATCTGCCCGAGCTCGAGGTGGCGTTGCTCCTGGTCGATCCGAGTAAGCGCCGCAGCGGCGGGGCCCTGCTCGGCGACCGCATGCGCTTGAATGCGCTCGGCCTGTCCACGCACACCTACGCACGCTCGATGGCCACGCGTCGCAGCCACGCAGCGCTCTCGGACTCGGTGGCCGACGCCCTGCACGTGTTTGCAGCTGCCGGCTTCGACCTGGCGATCGTGGAGACGGCCGGTACTGGCCAGAGCGATTCTGCGATCACCGACCTCGCGGATGCCTCCCTTTACGTGATGACTCCGGAGTACGGTGCGCCGTCGCAACTCGAAAAGATCGACATGCTCGAGCTCGCGGACTTCATCGCGCTGAACAAAGCGGACCGGCGCGGGGCCGAGGATGCACTGCGTGACGTTCGCAAACAGTGGAAGCGCAACCACGCCCAGTTCCAGGCCGGCGACGAAGCCATTCCCGTGTACGCGACGATCGCCAGCCGCTGGAACGACGCGGGCATGGATCGCCTGTACGGAAGGATTGCCGCTCGGCTCGCGCAGCATGCCGGTCCGCTGTCGGCGCTGGCCGACGTCGTGCGACCCGTGCGCGTGCCGGAGGTGACGACAGCGCTGATCCCCGCGGCCCGCGTCCGGTACCTGAGCGAGATCGCCGAAGCCCTGCGCCAGTATCGGGCAGAGACGCGACGTATGGCCGAGCATGCGGCCGACGCGCAGGGAATCGCGCGTGCACTGTCGGCGCTCGGCTGTGTCGCGCCCGAGCCGGCCCGCGAGTATCCAGCTGACCAAGATACCGAGGCCGACGCCACGACCGTGCGGCTGCGCCGACTCCATGCCGCCGCGCTCGCGGAGCTCGGCCCGGATGCGTGTCGCGCGCTCGCCGACTGGCCGGCGTGCGTCGCGAGCTACAGCGCGCCCACGCAGAGCCAAGAGGTGCGTGGCCGAGAGCAGGTCATGCAAAACCACGTCGTCACGCTGGCGAAGACACAGCTGCCACGCGTGGCGCTGCCAGCCAGTGAGTCCTGGGCGGACCTGCTGACGTTTCTTCGCAGCGAGAACTTGCCCGGCCACTTTCCGTTCACCGCCGGCGTCTTCCCATGGAACCAGGGCGACGAAGATCCCACGCGGATGTTCGCCGGCGAAGGCACGCCCGAGCGCACCAACAAGCGGTTCCACCTACTGGCAGCGGGGCGCTCGTCCGTTCGGCTCTCGACGGCGTTCGATAGCGTCACGTTGTACGGACGCGATCCCGAGCTTCGTCCCGATGTCTACGGCAAGGTCGGCAACTCGGGCGTCTCCGTCTGCACGCTGGACGACGTCAAGAAGCTCTACTCGGGTTTCGATCTCTGTGCTCCGGCGACGTCCGTTTCCATGACCATCAACGGGCCCGCACCGATCGTGCTGGCGCAGTTCTTCAATGCTGCGATCGATCAGCAGATCGAGAAACACCTGCGGGCGACCGGTGGTCTCGAAGCGGTGCGCGCTGCGCATGCGGCGTCTACGCAGCAGCGCTACGTAGGCGAGCTGCCCCACGGACACGACGGGCTCGGCCTCGGCTTACTCGGGATCTCGGGCCGCGATGCGGTCGACGCCGACACCTACGAGCGCATTGCGAAGGATACCCTGGCGCGCGTGCGCGGCACCGTGCAGGCCGACATTCTCAAAGAGGACCAAGCGCAGAACACCTGCATCTTCTCGACGGAGTTCGCGCTGCGCATGATGGGTGACGTGCAGCAGTACTTCATCGCGCACGGGATCAAGAGCTTCTATTCGGTGTCGGTGTCCGGCTATCACATCGCCGAAGCGGGGGCGAATCCGATCACGCAGCTCGCGTTCACGCTCGCCAATGCGTTCACGTACGTCGAGCACTACGTGTCACGCGGCATGACGATCGACGAGATTGCCCCGAGCTTCTCCTTCTTCTTCAGCCTCGGGCTCGACGCCGAGTACAACGTGCTCGGCCGCGTGGCCCGGCGCATCTGGGCGATCGCCATGCGCGATCGCTACGGCGCCAACGAACGCAGTCAGAAGCTGAAATACCACATCCAAACGTCCGGTCGCTCGCTGCATGCTCAGGAGATGGCGTGGAACGACGTCCGCACCACGCTGCAGGCGTTTGCTGCCCTCGCCGACCGCTGCAACAGCTTGCACACGAACGCGTTCGACGAGGCCGTCACGACGCCGACCGAGCGCTCGGTTCGCGGTGCGCTGGCGATTCAGCTAATTCTCACGCGCGAACTCGGCCTGCTCAAGAACGAGAACCCGTTGCAGGGCTCGTACGTGATCGAGCGCTTGACCGACACAGTGGAGGACGCCGTGTTGGCCGAGCTCGATCGACTCTCCGAGCGCGGCGGCGTCTTGGGTAGCATGGAGACGCTGTATCAGCGCGGCAAGATCCAAGACGAGAGCCTCGAATACGAGACCCGCAAGCACTCGGGTGAGCTGCCGATCGTCGGCGTGAACACGTTCGTCGACGAACATGCACCCCAGCCGTCGGCCGCAGTCGCCGATACCGTGCGCGCGAGCGAGCATGAGAAATGTGCTCAGCTGACTGCGCTCCGGGAGTTCCAAGCTCGCAACGCCGAGCACGGCGAGGCAGCTCTACGGCGCCTTTTGCAGACCGCGAGCCGAGGCGGCAACGTGTTCGACGAGCTGATGCGCACCGTCCGCCACGCGAGCCTGGGCCAGATCAGCGACGCTCTGTTTCAAGTGGGAGGTCGCTACCGGCGTTCGATGTGACCGCACGCAGAGCCGAAGCCTGCGGCGTGCTGCTCCTCGCGGTACGGGAGCGTCAAAGTCCGATGCGTAGCAGGGCTTGCCCCGTGTCAGCTGGAACAGGGGCCTTTGCCACGCTCCGAGCGTGTTGCCAGAAGATCGTCTGGCGTTCGGCCGCGTTGGCGGGTAGATCCACGAGCAAGGCCTTTGCCACTTTTTGCGGCCCGCGGCCCACGATCTCGATCGCCCAGACGTGCTTCGCGCCCGCGCGTTCGAGGCCGTCCAAGAGCGAGCGCGCGCGTTCGCCCGCCAAGTCCGAGAGCAGATCGCCGGGTTGGTCGATGAAGTGATGCGCGTCGTCGTACGTGCCGGGGTTGATGCCCGCGCGCTGCCAGACCTGCTCGAGGCTGTCGTCGCGCCGAAAGACGCCCTTCGAGTACGCTACGAAAGCCGCTCCGAGCAGGAGCGACAGCAGAACCAACTGGTTCAGCCGACGTTCGTACCAGCGCACGGCCAAGGCGAACACGGGCCGATGCGACACACCCGGGCGCAGCGGCGCGTGCGAGTTGAAGACGCCGGTTTGCTCGGGTCGCATGCTTACTGGATCGTGCGGCGGCAAAGGCGACGAGAGCCGCGCGTGCGCGGTGGCCTGGAGCAGCTCGTGACTGCTCGGCGCGAGATCCGCGGGGAACTCCGACGACGCCGCGGTGGGCATCAGCCCTTCCGGCAAGCGGGGCGCGCGCGGGATTGCGGGGTGGAAGGGGTTCGTCGCCGCGCCTTCACGCTCGCTAGACCCGCGCCCCGACGTGCGCAGTGCGCGCTGCGGCGTAGGCAGAGATGGCTGGCCGGAAGGCGGCGCGTACGACGTCGTGCTCGGATGCAGATCGATGATCGCGCCGATCGAACGCAGCGCGCGCACGTAGCGTTCGGCGGTGTCTTTCGCGAGGCGACGCTTGGCCACACGTGGCACCGAGCTCACGAAGATGCGCGCCGCCGCTTCGCTCATCCCGAACACCTGCATCAGCCCACGCGCAGCACGTGCTTCTTCAACTTCGAAGCCAGCCACGTACACATCGAACTGATCCATAGCCCGCGCCTGCCACCACCGAGCGCAGCATCATGGGGCCACTCGGCGAGATCGACAACGCCCGCGACGTCCTTCGAGCGTCGCGGGCGTTCCCACCCGAGAGCCGAAGGCTGCTCGGGGTGCGAGACACCCGAGAGCCGAAGGCTGCTCGGGGACGACCGAGTCTTTCACCCGGCTTCTACGCTGCCGCCCGCGACATCGCGCGCCATCACGGTCTTGCGACCGTCCGCTTTCGCGGCTTCCACCGCTTGATCGGCGGCTTTGCGTACGAGGTCTGAAAGCGCTTCCGCGACGGCGTCGGACGTGTTCATGCCCGAGCGCGCACGGATGTACGCCTTGACCTTCGACACGACGATCAGCACCTCTTTGGCAACTTCTTCGTTCGACATCGCTGGCTCCTTGTTGATCGAGTTTCCCGAACTTACTGCAGAAGACTTAAGCCCAGAGCCGGAGGCTGCCGCGGGACGCAGCTCCGCCGCTTGCGCTTGCTCGCGTTCCTGAGCTTCGAACGCTTCACGTGTCGGCGCGCGGCGCTCCTCGGCCCAGGCGTCGCGATGGCGCAGCACCGGCACGTGCGCCTGCCAGCACGACACCGAACAGAACGTGTAGGGCATCTTGGTGCGGTTGCACGTCGATACACTGCAGATCCAATACGGCGCCGCAAAGGGCAGGGGTCGCTTGCAGCTGCTGCAAAGCCGAAAATGCGCGGCCGGACTGGTCATGCTCGAGGGAGCCCCGCTCCGAGTGGGATTTAGGGGGCCGCCCTTATAGCGCGCGCGTAAAGCGGGGTGCACTGCAATTCTTGAAGGGCCGCGCATCGCTTCCACGAAGGCGCGCATGTCCGACGTATTCACCACGCCCAGGTTGGCCGGGCGGAACGTACGCGCCTCGCCGCCCCTGCCCGGGTAGATCGTGAAGCCCCCTGCGAACAGGCGATCGTGCAGTTGGCGAGGCAGCGACGCTGTCGGGCCTCCGCGCCGCCTTCGGCGAAGAGCTCCAGCAGCGCTTGCTCGAGCGCATAGACCACCTGCACCGGAGGCTCGCGCGGCGTCAGCTGCTGCTCCAGCGCGGCGCACAGCGTCTCGGCAGGCTTGTGGCCGCACGCGAGGGGCCACGCTCGTGAAGTCGACAGCCGGCGAGGCGGTGGCCTGGCCACCCGTGGAGTCGTGCGCGCCGTTGTCGAACGTCACGTGATGACGATTCGCTGGGCCGAGCGGCCCCCCGGTACAGCCGCCAGCGCTTGGCCCGCGACGCTCCAGGGTGCCATTCCGGCCTAGATATCCCAATCGAGCAGCCTAGACCATCGGCCAATTTAGGACGTGCGGCCGGAGTCGGCGTCGGCCAAGCGTCAGACAATCGACCAAGGCGCTTGACGGATGTGCCTCCCATCGCCGAAAACTCCCTGGATTCGCCCACGGGTCGTTTAGCGGAGGGAGTGACGGTGGACATCATCTTGGCGCCCGATGTGTACGTGAATGCTTCGGTTGCCCTTGGCAGTCCGCCCGAGCAGGTCGTTCGACGCGTGCTGGGTAAGCACAAGGGCGAGAGCAAGGCCACCGAGTGGATCCTCGCGCGCGTGGGCCAGATGCTGCGCGCGTTGCCGGCGTTCAAGGGCGACGCAGTCCAGCAGCAAGTCGATCTGATCAAGGGCCTCCTGCAGGTGGTGAAGACGGACCAAGAATTCGGCCCCGAAGCGTGGCCGGAAGCGCTGGTCGCCGCTGCGAAAGCGGCGGGTGTGAAGCGCGTGGTGACCGATCACCCGGATCTCCTGCAGATGGAGACGTCCGACGGCATAGAGTTCGTGCCGACCGAAGCGTGGCTCGTGGAAGTGACCACGCCACCGCCTGCGCCGCCCGGTAAGAAGGCCTGACGCGCAGCGCTCACGCGGCGATGCCTGCAGCTGACGGCGGCAGGCTCACGGGCTGACTAGCAGCACGGCGCAGATCGCGTTCGTGAACGTGTCGGCGCGCGTGCCTTGCGCAAGGCCGATGCCGAGCATGTGCGCCGATGGCGCCAACAGCGCATCGAGCCCCGCCAGCTCGTCGACGCCGCCCACGACCGTGAGCAGCCCGGCTATCCGTCGCGCTTTCTTACTCGGACGCTCCAGAGCCTGCTGCGTCTCGGCCATGACCTGTGCGTCGCTCGGGGCCGTCGGTGCGAAGTAACGACGCGCTGCGGCAGCGGCGATCGGCGACAGCTCGGCGTCCTGCTGGAGCGGCGCGAGCTTGCGTGCCGCGCGTGCACGATTTACGAGCTCGAGCACGCGCTGTGCGGCATCGCTCGTCAATGCCGCCGTGACCCGAGTGAACACTTCGGTCACCAGGTACGCGGTGCGATCGTGCTCGGGCTCGGTCACCACGCCGATGCCGACGTTCGTAGCCTGCGGATGCACGATGTTCGCGCGGTGCCCCGGGCTCGCGAGCAACCCTTCGTGAACCTCGCGCAAGCTGTAGCCGCGTCCGATGTTCTCCAGCACGAGGCTCGTGCGCACGCCCGCGCGCGCGACGCGATCGCCGGCCGTGCCAGCTGTCGGCGAGGTGTGACCGATGTAGTCGTGCGCGAGCATGTCTTGGCTGTGCGCGAGCGCGAGCTGCGACAGCGTCGCGTCGAGCGTGAGCGGCGCGACGCCGGCACTTCTCCGTTCTTCGTTGAGCAGGTCGAGCGTGCGCTGTCGTGGATCGATGCGGGGATCGCCGTCGCCATCGCCGGTCGGAGCGCTCGGCAGGCGCTCGGGCGCAGGTACGCCCACGTAGACCGGGAAGTTCGCGATCACGGTCGTGCCGAGCCGGCCTTCGGCCAGCACCTCGATGCGGTACACGCCGGCAGCGGCGGTCTTCTCGTCGAGGCGAATCTGCGCGCCTTGCGCGGGAGCGCTACGAGCGACGTGGCCGTCCGGGAAGGTCACCGCGAGCGTCGGCGTGGTGTAGCCGGCGTCGAGCGTGCCGCGCAGCTCGATGGTCGCGCCGACAGGGATCGTTCGCAGCATCGGCGTGAACCTGGCGAGGCGTTGCGACAGCACGAAGATGCAGCGCTGTCCGCCGGCCTCTTCGCGGATCACGCCGCCGAAGTGCGTGTAGTTGCGGCGTGCGTAGAGCGCGCTGGCTTCATCCAGGACGCGCACAGCCATGCCGCTCGGCGCGTCGGTGGCAATCACGCTGACCGTGGGCAACGGCTCCACCAAGCCGAGCTGTCGCGCTGCCAAGTCGAGTTGCTCTGCGCTCGGCAGTTGGCCGCCCGAGGAGCTGTGATCGGCCACCCACGACGCCAGCTCCGCCAGCCGCGCATCCGGCTCGGCCTGTAGGCCACGCGACTTGGCAGCGCCGCGCACAGCATCAGCGCACGCCGGTCCACCGCGACCGATGAAAGCATCCGCCGCGACCGAGCGCGTATCGTAGCGTGCCGCGGACGGCGGCAGCCGCGAGTCGCCGACGCTCACCGGCGTTGTCTGCGCTGCGCCGGCCCCGACCCGCGCATCCGTCCGCGTCTGCGCGTGGCACGCCACGAGCAACACGAGCAACACGAACACGAACACGAACGCAGTGGACCGACGAGCGCTCAAAACAGGCTCGAGACGATCCGGACGCTGCCGATCCAGACGCCGATCAAGCCACCGATGCTGCTCAGCACGAACACCAACAGCACGCGCAAAAGGCGTGACTTCCACCAGTTCGAGAGCACCGCGATGTCGTCCGACACGGTCGAGAATTCGTGCACGCGTGGTGGATGCACGTACGCCTGCACGAACGCAGTCACGTGGCCCGCGCCGATCAGCGGCGAAAGGCTGGTGAACGGTGCGCACACGAACGCCGCCAAGATCGTGAGCGGATGCGCGAGCGCGAGCGCGCTGGCGATGGCGCACGGGATGCTATTTGCCAGCACCCAATACAGCGCGTTGTTCGAAGCGGCAGTCACGCCTTTGGTCAGTCCGATGTACGCAATCGAGGCCACGATCGCGCTCGGAATGCTCCAGCCCGCGGCTTTCCACACGAACGGCACGGGCGGGATCAGCATCACGTCGTTCATGTCGATGCTGCGGTCTCCGCGCAGCGCGTCGCGCATGCCGGCCACGTGGCCTGCGCCGACCACCGCTACGATGTTCTTGCCCGGGGCTTCGCGGATCTTCTGCACCAGGTAGCCGTCGCGCTCGTCGATCAGCACTCGCTTGAGCGTGGGCATCGCGCGACCCAGCTCGTTCATCAGCTCGGACAGCACGTCTTTCTGGCGAATGCGCCGCAGCTCTTCCTCGCTCAGCTGCGGTGGCTCGAACGCGGCCGTCAGTATGGTCGCCAGTAGCTTGCTCTTGTCCCAGAACGACAGCGCCGCCCAGGCGCGCCGCAGCGTGACCCGCACGTCGCGGTCGCACAGCGCCACGGGCACGCCCAGCTCTTCCGCGACGCGCGTAGCCTCGAGCAGCTCGCTGCCGGGCATCACGCCCAGCTGTCCGCCCAGGCGCCGCTGATACGACGACAAGAGGAAGTTGAGCAGCAGCGTGGCCAGCTGGCGATTGCGAATCACCTCGCGCAGGTCGAGGCCTTCCCAGCGCGTCTTCTGCGAGAGCGCTTCGTAGCGGCGGGCGTCCAGCTCGACGCACACGCAGTCCGGACGCTCGCGCTCGATCACGTCGCGCACCAGGGTCACGGACTCGGCGGAGATGTGCGCCGTTCCAACCAGCACCACGCGGCGCCCGCTGAGCTCTACGACTTCGACGTCGTCGGAGCTGGCGGTCGGCTGCGTGTCGGGGACCGGGTCGGTTTGATTCGCGGGAGCGGTGCTCAAGGGGATGCGCGGCGCGTCCGAGCTAAGCAGGTTTACGGGGCTTCATGGGCTCCGCAGCTTCGGGCTGACTTTGCAAAGCAGGCGAAGCGGCGTGTTTCGAGCGGGATCTATCGGAGGAGCCGGCGCTCAGCATGTAGCGCAGAGCCTCCTCTTTGTCGATCGATCCGCGCCGCAGAAGCTCCTCGAGTGACTGTTCCATCGTCAGCATACCGGTCGTGCGCGAGGTCTGCATGATGCCGAGCGCCTGGTGCATCTTGGCCTCACGCACCAGGGTGCGAATGGCCGGGGTCGCGACCATCACCTCGAACGCGGCCAGCCGGCCCACGCCATCGGCTTTCGGCAGCAGGCGCTGCGAGACCACGCCAATCAACGCCGCCGAGAGCTGCGCACGCGCTTGCCCCTGCTGGTGCGGCGGAAAGACGTCGATCACGCGATCGATCGTCTGGACCGCGTCGTTGGTGTGCAGCGTGGCCAGCACCAGGTGCCCGGTCTCCGCCGCGGTCAGGGCGGCCGAGACGGTCTCGAAGTCGCGCAGCTCGCCGATCAGTACGACATCTGGATCCTGGCGCAGGATGTACTTGAGCGCGCGGGCGAAGCTGTCGGTGTCGGTCCCGACCTCGCGCTGGTGGATGGTCGCGCGATCGCTCTTGTGGACATACTCGATCGGATCTTCGATCGTGATGATGTGGCAGGGCCGCGTGTGGTTGATGCGATCGGTCAGGCAGGCCAGGGTCGTCGTCTTGCCCGAGCCGGTCGGTCCCACGACCAAGAGCAGGCCGTGCGGCTCCTCGCCCATGCGCAGCACGGCGGGCGGCAAGCCGAGCGCCTCGGCGTCCGGGATGCGCGACGAGATGGAGCGAAACGCGATCGCGAGGTTCCCGCGCTCGTGGTAGGCGTTGACGCGAAAGCGTCGCCCTTCGGTGAAGGCGAACGAAAAATCGAGCTCGCGATCGCGCGCCAACGCGGCCCTTTGTTGGGTCGAGGTGATCGAGCGCAGGAGCGCATCGAGATCCGTACCTGGGATCGGCGGCGTGGGCTGGCTCTCGAGCCGCCCGTCCACGCGCAGGGCGGGCGGCCTGCCCACCGAGAGGTGCAGATCGGACGCGCCGCGCTTCACGACCAGCGCGAGGAGGCTCTGCAGGTCGAGGCCCACGTAGCGCGCAAGCTCGGGGCTGATCGCGCTTGTCCCGCGCAGCCTGCGCACGAAGCCTTCGGTGTTCGAGGCCTGGCTGACGCACGCCTCCGGTGCGATCAGCGTCGTTCTGCACAGCGCTTCCAGCGCAGCATCGAAGCACAGAATGCCCGGGGTCTGTTCCTGCAGCACGAGCTCGTCCAGCTCGTCCCAAGCCTGCTCACGGATCAAGCGCGTGACCTCGTGCGTGGCCCCCAAGACTTCGACCGCGGCCACACGGCCTGCGCCATCGCGTCGCGGCAGAAGGCGCTGTGCGGTCGCGCCGACGAGCACTGCGGCGAGGTCGACTGCCGCGCGCGGCCGCTCCTCGGCAGGGAAGAGGCCCACGAACAGCGACATCGCGCGCGTCGCATCCGCGGCGTTTAGGACGGCCAGCACCAGCTGCCCGCTCTGCGCGGCCTCGAGCGCCGCACGTGCGGCCTCGTGGCTCGTCAGCTGTGCCAGAACGAGCACGTCGGCACCTTCGAGCATCGCGCGGCGTGCGCCGGCTGCGCAGCTCGGCGTGTCCGTGCCGACTTCGCGCTGCGTGACGCGCGCCCGCACTTCGACGTGCAGGATCTCGACGGGATCCTCGAGCGTCGTGATGTGCACGGGGCGATGCACGTTGATGTGATGGACGAGCGCCGCCAGCGTCGTCGATCGTCCGGAGCCCGGAGCGCCGGCGATCAGCACAAGGCCCCGGCTGCGCTCCGTGAACGAAGCCAGCGACGCGGGCAGCGCGAGCTCTTCGAGACTGCGCTGCGCCTTCGGCAGTGCGCGCGCGCAAAGCTGCGTGGCCCCGAGTTGGCGCGCAATGCTCAGCCGAAAGCGCGCGCCGCTCGGCAGCGAGTAGGCGACCTCGACGCCGCCGTCGCTGCGCATGCGCGCAAGGCGCTTTTCGTTGCAGGCCAGCTTGATGAAGCGCTCGAGCTCGTCCTCGGGCGTCTTCCCCACTTCGAGCGCCACGACGCCGCCATGCAAGCGAACCGCGGGCACCTTGCCGCCGCAGACGAAGAGATCAGACGCGCCCCACGAGTCCATCGCGGCCAACATCTGTTCGACTGGCGGTGTCGGCCTGTCGTCGCTTGCGGGCATCGTGGAAGCATAGCGTCATGGGCCGTGGCGACGGGTCGCAATTCTCTTCATGCTTGCGCACGCATCGCACCCGGGCTGTAGTGCCCTGACAGTCACGCCATGTCGTCCTTACGTACACATCGCGTCCGTGTGCACCCACTGCCTCCGTGGCTGGCCGCGCTCGATGCGCAGCGCTTGCTGGGTGCCGGCTTCACGCTCGAGAGCGCCGCCGACGGCTGGCGCTTCGCCGAGGCGGAGCTGCCCAGCGCGCTCGCAGCCGACGTCGCCGCCCGCCTGCGTGGCCTGGGCTTCGGCGGCCGACGCGTGCTCTGCGAGGTCACGCCGCCGCTCGACCGGCGCCACGTCCGCAATGCCCGCACGATCGACGCCCGTCGGCGCCGCGCCACGACACCGGGCTTTCTGTTGCGCGACGTTCGGCTCGACGACGAAGGCCGCTACTCGCTCACGCCCGAAGCGCTGGCCATGCGCATCGCCGCGCCGACCGCAGGTTGCCACGTGATCGACGCCGGCTGTGGTGTCGGGGGCAACGCAATCGCGTTCGCTCGTGCCGGCGCACAGGTCACAGCGATCGAACGAGACGCGCAACGGCTCGCCCACGCCCAGCACAATGCAGCCGTCTACGGCGTCGCTGCGCGCATCCATTTCGTCGCGGGCGACGCGCTCGCGCTGCTGCCCGAGCTGCAGGCCGACATCCTGTTCCTCGATCCGCCGTGGGGCCCCGCCTGGAACCGCGTCGGCACGGGTCTCGAAGACTTGCCGCTGTTGGCTGCAGCGCTCCCGCTCGCGAACCGGTTCGGTGCGCTCTGGGCGAAGCTGCCGCCTTCGTTCGACGTCGAGTCCGTTCCGGGCGCCGTCGCCGAGGCGATCTTCGGCGAGGCGACCGGCGATGCGCAGCGCATCAAGCTGCTGCTCTTGAAACGCGCGCGACAAGGCTAGCGAGCAGCGTCACTTCGTAGCGGGCGCCGGACCGTGTGGAGCTGCCGGTGCGGGCGTCACTACGGTGGCCGGCGCGGGGTCGTGCTCTTCTGCGGCGTGGGGCGCTTCGCGCTTTTTGGCCTCCGCTTCGGCCTTCGCCTTGTCGGATGTTGCAGCTGCTGTTTCCGGGGCGGCTTCTTTGGAGTCGTCCTTTTCGCCCTTGCCCTCCGCCTCGCGCTTCTTCTCGTCTGCGCTCTCGTGCTTCTCTTCGGTGGCGGCGGCTGCGGCCACGAGCGCTGCATGGATCTCCGCCTTCCTGCGCTCGGCGGCGGCCCTGATTTCGGCCTTCGTGTGCTCGACCGCGTTCCGGACCTCGGCCTTCTTGGCCTCTGCAGCGGCCCTGATCCCAGCTTCTCGCGTTGCGGCTTCGGCTGCGATCTCCGCTTTCTTCTTCTCGATTTCCGCCTTGATCTCGACCTTCTTCTTCTCGAGTGCGGCCTTGATCTCCGCTGCAGCCTTCTCGGCCGCAGCGCTCAGATCCGCTGCAGCCTGCTCGGCGGCCGCTTTCGCCTCAGCGGCTTTCTCGGCGGCCGAAGGCTCCGTCGCGGGCTTCGCGTCAGCTGCAGCGGTCGGGCTCGGGCTTGCCGGTGCATCCGCGGCGCCACTTGCCGTCGCCCCTGCACGGCCAGCGGCGGCGCTTGCAGTCTGCTTCGCCTTGGCATCCACAGCGGCCTGAGCCGCCTCGGCCTTGGCTTTCGCGTCCGCAACGGCCTTGTTCTTCTCGGCTTGCTTGTGCGCTTTCTCGGCTTGCTTGCGTTGCTCGGCCACGCGCTTGTCGGCGTCCGCCTTCTGCTGCGCCGCCAGCTTCTCCGCGGCTTTCTGATCGTCAGCTGCCTTCTTCTCCGCGGCCTTTTGATCGTCGGCCGTCTTCTTCGCGGCGGCCTTACGATTCTTCTCGGCCTGCTTCTCCGTTTCGCGCTCCTGCTTCTGCGCGTCGGCCTCGGCTTTCTTCTCGTCTTGCTCGGCCTGCTTGTCGGTCTTGGCCTTCTCGGCTTCGGCCTTGGCCTTCTCGTCCTCGCACTTCTTGTGCGCCTTCTTGTCGGTTTGCTCGCAGACGACCGGTGTGAGCGGCTTCGGCGGTTCTTCCTGCTTGGCTTCAGGTGCCGGCGCCGGGGCAGGCGCGGGCGCGGGTGCGGGCTGCGCGACCTTGCCGCTGGTCGTCGACATGCTCGTGCTCGCATGAATGGTGCAACCGCCGAGCGCGATGGCCACGCACAGCTGGCACAGTTGCACGACGTTCAAGGCGCGGATTTTCGTCGAGCGGGTTTGCGTCGAGCGGTTCTTTGTCGACGTGAAAAGGCTGCGAGGCATCTCGTTCTCCGTTCATTCCGCGGGATCACATGATTCCGTCGGCGTGATGGAACAACCAACTCGCTACGAAAGCAACCGCGGGTGCCCGTGCGACGACAGCGTTCGCCAGCCGATTCAGTGCGGGCTACTTGGCCTCGGCGACCACTTCGCCCAGGCGCCTTACGGCCTCTTCCACACGCGAGCGCGGCGGGCCGAATGAAAACCGCATGTGGTGACGGAAACGCGACGGCCGCCCATGGCGGCGCTGTCCCGGATCGACGTCGAAGAACGTGCCGGGAACGGTGATGACCTTCTTTTGCAGCGCGGCGCGGAAGAACTGCTCGCCCGTGCGAATGCTCTCGGGCAGCGCGCTGAGATCGCCCCAGCCGTAGAACGTGCCTTCGGGCTCGGCATCGAACTTCACGCCCAGCTTGCGCAAGCCCGTGACGAGTAGATCGCGCTTCTCGCGGAACGCGCTGTGAATCGCGTTGGTTTCTTTCTCCACGTAGTCGACGTCGAGCAGGTCTGCCGCTGCGCGCTGCATCGGCGCCGAGCCGCCGCCGTCGAGGAACGAGCCGGCCGACGTGATCGCTTCGATGACGGGTCGCGGACCGACCGTCCAGGTCACGCGCCAGCCTGGGTAGCGCCAGTTCTTGGTCAGCCCATCGAAGATCACGATCGGATCGCGCTCGACGTCTTCGACGTACGCGGCTGCACTCACGATCTTCTGATCGCCGGTCCAGATGTAGTGCGAGTAGAACTCGTCCATCATCAGCGTGCAGTCGAGCGTGCGGGCGAGCGAGACCCAGCGCTCGAGATCCGCGCCATGCACGACCTTGCCGGTCGGGTTGCACGGATTGCTCATCAGGATCGCGCCGAGGCCGCGTCCCAGGATTTCGCGCTCGAGCTGTGCCGGCGTGAAGCAATAGCCGGACTCCGGATCGAGCAGAATCGGGATAGGCGTGAAGCGCCGGAAGATGTCGAGCAGCTCCGCGTACGCGGTGTAGTCCGGCAGGAAGTGACCGAGGTTGACGCTGCTCACGGCGGCACACGCGCGCATCAGCGAGACCCGTCCGCCGCCCGAGACGGCCACGTTCTCGGCGGAGTACTGAGACGGCAGGCCGCGACGCAGCAGCTTATTGTAGAGCCCGGCGATGGCCTCGCGCAGCTCCCACAGCCCGGCGATCGGTGCGTAGTCCTGATCGAAGCGCTCGATGCCGAGACCCTCGCGCCGCGGGGGCGCTCCCGGCAGCTCGCCCGTGTCGGGCTGGCCTTGACCGAGGTTGCACCAATCGGGGTGATGCATGCGGAAGCCGAGCCGCTCGGCCTCGGTCATCACGTAGATCACGCCGGTGCGCGGTACGGGCCGGAATGCGCTCGGAGTGCTTACGACATTGGGATTCATGGCGGCGGCGACTCTAGCATTCGAGGCCGCGGCCGCCTACGCCCGTTGCGCTATGCTTGGCCTGGAGAGACACGAGAGGCAAAGTGGACTCGATCGAGCTCAAGGACATGGAAGTGCAGTGCGTCGTGGGCGTGCATCCGCGCGAGCGCCACCTGCTGCAGGCGTTGCGCTTGGACGTCACGATGGGTCTCGATACCGAGCGTGCCGCGCGCAAGGAAGGCCTGTCCGCCAGCGTCGACTACGCCGCGATCGCCGCCCAGCTGCGGTTTCTGCTGACGAGCTGCGAGTTCCACATGCTGGAAACCGCGGCGCACGTGCTCGCGCGCTACCTGCTCGCACCGCCAGCTCTCGGCGAGAAGCGCGCGCAGATCGAGCGCGTGAAGCTCCGCTTGAGCAAGCCCGGCGCGCTGCCCGGAGTCGCCGTGCCTACCCTCGAGATCGAGCGTGAGCGGCGCTGGGTGCAGCTCGAGCAAGAACACAAGACGTTCGGCGTGGTCGACGTGATCTACCAGACGCGGCATGCCGGCATCTATCGCTTGAACGTCGCGCCGTTTCAGTCGATCCCGATGCACATGCACGACGTGATGCGCGAGTCCGAGTTGGTGCTCAGCGACGGTCTTCTGTGTCAGCGCGTGCCGGCACCTGCGGGCACCGTGCATCGCTGGCCGAAACATGCCGCGCACTGCTACCAGAACCCGACCGAGCGCTACCAGACGATACTATGTGTGGATGCGCCGCGTTTCATCGAGAGCGACGAGATCCCCGTCACCGGAGAACCTGCCGTGGTGGAGCCCGAGTCGCGGGCCTGGCCATGAGGGTGCTGGTCACGGGGGCGAGCCGCGGCATCGGTCGCGCCGTCGCGCTCGCGCTCGCTGCACGCGGCGCGCGGCTTGCGCTCGTCGCACGCGACGCGACTCTGCTCACGCGCGTCGCCGGTGAAACGCGGGCGCCGGTCGCAATCGCGGCGGACCTCGCACGCAGCGAGCGCGTGGAGGCGCTGGTCGACCATGCCGTCTCGGTGCTGGGTGGCCTCGATGCGCTGGTGAACTGCGCGGGCCTCGTGCGTTATGCAGCTGTCGGCGGCATCGCCATCGATGAGTTGCAGCAGCAGCTGGCCGTGAACTTCGTGGCGCCGTTCCTGCTGGCGCAGCGTGCTGCTTGGCACATGCGCGAAAACGAGCACGGTGGCTCGATCGTGAACGTCGCGAGCACCCTCGGCCAGAAGCCGGCGCCCAGCACGGCCGTCTACGCGGCGACCAAAGCTGCCCTGATCTCGATGACGCAGTCGTTTGCGCTCGAGCTCGGTCCGCGGCGGATCCGCGTCAACGCCGTGGCACCGGGCGTGATCGACACGGACATGGTGCGCGTCGTGCGACCGTCCTTTGAGGCCACGAGCGGAGGAACCGACCGAGCGCGCATCGAGCAGCAGCTCGGCGAGCTGCGTCAGCTGCACCTAGTGCAGCGCCTCGGCACGCCCGAAGACGTCGCGGCGTCCGTGCTCTACCTCCTGGACGCCGAGTTCGTGAGCGGCAGCGTGCTCGTGGTGGACGGCGGCCTGTCGCTGGCTTAGCTGCGCAAGCGCAAGCGGTCGGCCGTCGACGACACCTTGACGAGCCGCGTTCCGGTCGTACTACTGGGAATCAACTCTCAGCAAGGGGACGATCATGGGCGAAGCGAAGAAGTACACGGGCGGCTGTCACTGCGGCAAGGTTCGCTACGAAGTCACCACCGATCTGAGCAAGGTCGTCGCGTGCAACTGCTCGCGCTGCGCGAAGCTCGGCTGGATGCTCACGTTCGTCGGTGCAGACGCGTTCAAGCTGCTCCAGGGTCGCGACGCGCTCACCGAGTACCGCTTCAACACCAAGAAGATCGAGCACCTGTTCTGCTCCACCTGCGGCATCGAATCGTTCGCGCAGGGGAAGGACAAGGCGGGCAGAGATACGTTCTCGGTGAACTTGCTGTGCGTGGACGATCTGGATACGAGCAAGCTCGAGCCGTACCGGCACGACGGCCGCGCGGATTGAGTAGGCGCAGGCGCGGCTACCGGTCACGGAGCTCGCGCATGCCTTCGGCGCACGTTCTGCAATCGAGCTCGTCCAGCTGTACACGGCGTGGGGCGGCATTCCGCGATACTGGGAGCTCGCGTCTGAAATCGGCGGTGACGTGTTCGATCAAGTCGACCAGCCTTCGAGGTGAAGAAGGGCTCGAACGCGCGCTGCACGACTGCTTCCTCCGTTCCTGCGCCGTCGCTAAATGCCCCCGCGCGCCGAAGCGAGTCCGTCGGAGCGCTCAGCGCGTCGAGCCACTGCAGCTTGGGGCGCCGGCGTCGCTCTCGTCGTTCGCGGAGCCGGCGTCTTCGTCGCCGCACGCGGTGATCGGCAGGTTGTCGGGCGTGAGTGTGATCGTGCGCATCTCGTTGCCCACGTGGCATCCGCGGTCAGCGACCACAACCGACGTCAACGTCTCGTGCTTACCGTAGCCCTCGGCACTGATGTCGTAGGTCCCCGTGCGCTCGCCGGCGCCGTGGAAGTTGCAGTCGCCGCCGGTCTCGAGCACTTCTTCGTAGTCGCCGTCGCGGACCGTCACGTGCACGTCTTTGCAGCGAAAGCCGGCGGGTAGCGTAACGTGCACGCTCAGGCCGTACACGAACATCGCGGTGCACACGGTCTCATCGTGGCAGCCGCTGCCGAAACCAGCGAGCAAGATCAGGACTGCTAGCGCCGAACGCCTGGTTGGGATCGTCATCGGAGTTCCCTTCGGACGCGTGAATGTGCATCTCCAGGCACGCGCTAAAGCAAGCAGCGTGCCACTCGCTCATCGAGGAAAAAGGCCTGGACCGCACGGGCATGATTCTGTCGTGCGCCGCGGTTGGCACACGCTGGCTCACACTCGACCGACACAGGCGTCGAACAGCTTCTCGATCGAGAAGCTCTGGATGAGATCGTCGGTGCAGTGCGTCTCGGGCTCGCTGCGTTTCAGAGCTCTTCACCGCCTCGCAATGCAGCGATCGGGCCTGTCCCGCCCGAAAGCCGCCGCGAGCGGGTATTGAGATCGGCTCTAAGGCGCGTAGGCGCCGTAGCCGCTGACCGCCGCGTTCTGCGTGTGAAAGTCGGCGGCCGCGGGGCCCACGAACATCGGCGCCTGAACCACAGACTGACTGATGCAGTTTCCGGCAGTACCCGCGGGCACTGTGCCCTGGACGACGTTGTCGACCAACGTGTACTTGCGCCGGAGGGCGTCGTAGCAACTGTTGAGCACCTGGGTCCCGGCCGCGAGGATGTTGCGTGTGGCGCTGGTGTTGGCGCCAGAGCCGGACGAATCGAGGTTCAGCTCCGACTTGCCCGGCGCCGCCGCGGCGGCGCCGTTGCCGAAGAACGTGTTGCTGATGATGACGACGTTTGTGTAGGCGACGTCGACCATGCGTAGGCCCGAGTAGTAGTTACCGTAGATGAGGTTGTGGGTGATCGTCACGTTCGAGATCGTGCCGGTGCCGCCGCCGTTGAGGACGATGCCGTCCTCGTAGTCGGCGTGGCCGTTGTCGTGGATGCGGTTGCGCTCGATGAGCACGTTGGCGAGCATGCCGAAGGTTCCCTGCTCGGTGTTGAACTGGATGCCGCGCGACGAGTTGAGACGAATCTCGTTGTTGCGAATGACGATGCCGTCGCCGCTGGCCAGATAGACGCCGTGGTCAAGGTGGCCACCACCCGCGCAGTGACCGAACTTCTCGATCAGCGAATCCTCGACGGCCACGTCCTTGCCGCCATCGACTTCGACGGCGCCGCCCGCCAGGCCGGTGGCACAATCTCCGGTGAAGGTCACGTGATCGATGCGCTGGTCCGAGCCGGCGAGCAGCGTCAGCGTGTTGAACGAGCCGCTCTGGCTGTAGCCGGTAAGATCGAATGTCATGTTGCTGAGACGGACGTGGCTGACACCGGCGTCGAGTGTGGCGCGTCCGCGGATGACGACCCCCGCGCGCGACTGGCCGATAAAGACGCGCCGGGCAGCCGCCGAGGTGCCGCCCTTCTTCACGTATACCGGCAGCGTGGACCCCGACTGGACGTAGCTGCCGTCGTGGATCAAGTAACAGGCGTCGGCAGGATCCGCAGCGTGCGAGCCCTCGCCGCGCGACGCGTTCTGGAGATCGGCGACCGTGGTGACGTCGAACTTTGTGGCGCTGGGTGGGCACGCGCCGGGACCGTCGGTCCAGACGGCGATCGCAATCGCGCCCCAGGCGCCGCCTGCGTCGGTGCTCCCCGCGGAACCACCGTCAGTGCCGCCCGAGGTTGCGCCGCCGCTGCCGCCCGAGGTTGCACCGCCGGTGCCACTCGCCGTTCCGCCACCAGCTCCGCCGACTGAGCCTCCGTCAGTGCCGCCCGAGGCGGTCCCGCCTGCGCCGCCATTGGTCGCCCCGGGGCTTCTGCTGCTCGAACAAGCGCTCAGCAACAGTGTGATGCTGGCGGTGCCTACGAGGACGAGTCTCATTCTATGCAGGCGCGGAGCGTGTTTCATGTGGCGGATTCTAGCGAGCACGGCTAGCGGGTAAGAAACATGGCTCAACCGCCTGTGCACACGCCGTTGACGCAGACGTCGTTGCTGGTAACCGCGTTGGCGTCGTCGCAGGCCGTGCCATCGGCTTTGTTTGGGTTGCTGCACAGGGCCGTGCTCGGAGCGCAAGTGCCTGCGTTGTGGCATTGGTCGAGCGCCGCGCAGGTCACGCCGACGCACAGGTTGAGCGTGCCCGCGCACACGCCGCTCGCATTGCACGCGTCGGATGAGGTGTTGGCGTTGGCGTCGCTGCAGCTCGTGCCCGAGCTCTTGTAGCCGGTGCTGGCCGCGGGACACGTGGTCGAGCTGCCGCTGCACTTGACGTCCGAGATGCAAGCGTCGCCGGACTTGCCGCACAGCGTGCTCG